>JAUVRN010000129.1 GCA_030597645.1 Candidatus Zixiibacteriota bacterium | reverse complement strand
GATCCGCTCCAGCTCCATCGGAACCCCGGTACGAATCGCCGTGATCGGCTCGGCTTCTTCGTGCATGATCTGATAGGCCACAGCCTGTTCATGTTCGCCCGCAAACGGCAGTCGACCGGTGACCATTTCGTAGAGGATCACGCCGAGTGACCAGAGATCGGACCGGTGATCGATCGTCTGGCCGGACACCTGCTCCGGCGACATATAGGCTGCCGTCCCCAGCATGGTTCCGGTCTTCGTGAGCCGCGTGCTGCCGGCCAGCTTGGCCAGGCCAAAATCAGTGATCTTTGCTTGCCCCTTCCCGGTGACCATGACGTTCGCGCTCTTGATATCACGGTGAACCACGTTCTTCTCGTGCGCTTCCTGCAGGCCTCGGGCGATGTCGATTCCAAGGGCCAGTGTTTCCTCGAGGTTTAAGGGCCCCCTTTCGATCTTCTCATTGAGGCCTTCGCCGTCGACGTACTGCATGGCGATGAACGTCTGTCCATCGACCTCGTCGATTTCATGGACGGAGCAGATGTTGGGATGTTCGAGCGCTGCTGCCGCTCGGGCCTCGGCGATAAACCGGGCCTTGGCCTCCGGGGTATCCAGGGCCTGGGCAGAGAGGAACTTGAGAGCTACGGTGCGATTCAGCTTTGTGTCTTCGCCCTTGTAGACCACACCCATCCCACCTTCCCCGAGTTTCTCAAGGACCTTGTAATGTGAGATGGTTTGACCAACTATGGACACATTCGCCTCCCGATGTACGCTGCGTGTGGTGCCGGTATCAATGTGATCTGAGATTATACGGATGCCAGTAATGAGTGTCCATGTGATTGGTCACCGGATCTCGCTTACTGAGAAATCACAGAAGCGGATTAGCTCGGGTGGTTGAGTTATCTCGTTGTCATACAATGAATTGGAGGCGGGGGGGATTCTAACTCGCGTGACGGATGGCATCGATGGCTTCCGGGTTGCCGATGGCGGAAGTGTCGCCCAGGTCCAGGTCGAGATACGCGGCACGGATGATACGCCGCATGATCTTGGCGTTGCGTGTCTTGGGCAGGTCGGCCACGAATTTGACCTCCCGCGGTCGCAGCGGCTTGCCCAACTCAGCGGCGATCTTTGACCTGAGCTCCATCGCCAGGTCGTCGCTTCCTTCGTAGCCGGGTGAAAGCACGCAAAAGCAGACTACTTCGCTACCCTTGACATCGTGCGGCCCGCCGATGGCTGCAGCTTCTTTCACGGCCGGGCGATTCACGGCAATCGACTCGATCTCGGCCGGACCGACGCGTTTGCCGGCTACCTTGATCGTGTCGTCAGAGCGGCCGAGAATGAACCACGATCCATCTTCGTCGATGGCGGCAAAGTCTCCGTGCACCCACGTGTCGGGCCAGCGCGACCAGTACGTGTCGAGATAGCGCTGCCGGTCTTTCCAGACCCCCCGGGTCATGCCGATCCAGGGAGCCCTGATGACCAGCTCCCCGACCTGGTTGCGCACGGATTGTCCGCTTTCATCCAGTACGTCCACGGCCATGCCCGGACACGGTCCCGAAAACGCCATAGGTTTCAATGGCAGGATCGGATTGCCCATCACGATACCGCCGGAGATCTCCGTGCCGCCGGAGTAATTGATGATGGGTACCTGTCCTTTTCCCACCTCGTTGAAGAGCCACATCCACGGGTCGGGATTCCACGGTTCACCCGTCGAGGCAAAGGCGCGCAGGGAGGACAGGTCGTGCTTGTGCACCGGGTCCGTTCCGCGGGGGAGTATGGCCCGCACATACGACGGCGAGAGGCCGAACACGTTGATTCCGTGACGCTCCACCAGCGACCACATGCGATCGATGCCCGGGAAGTTGGGTGCGCCGTCGTAGATGAAACAGGTGGCCCCCAGCAAGGTCGAGCCGAACACCAGCCACGGCCCCATCATCCAGCCCATGTCGGTAATCCAGGTGACTACGTCACCGGCATGCACGTCGGTACCAAAGGCCATATCCTGTGCGGCCTTGATCGGGAAACCGCAGTGTGTGTGTACGGCGCCTTTGGGCTGGCCCGTCGTACCGGAGGTGTAGATGATCATGATTAGGTCTTCGGCAGCCGTCGGTTCAAACACGGCCTCCGCGGACTGTGGCGGTACCAGGTCGTGCCACCACACGTCACGGCCGGATTGCATCTCTACGTCATTGCGGGCGCGGCGAAGCACGATCATGTGCTCCAGCGATGACACCTGCGATGCGGCCTGGTCCGCCGTCGGCTTGAGCGGCACCGCCGTGCCACGCCGGAAGAACCCGTCCGCGGTGAACAGCGCCCGGGCATCTGCGTCCGCCAGTCTCGATGCGATCGCGGTCACGCCGTATCCGGAAAACAGCGGGAGGATCACTCCGCCAATCCTCGCGATGGCCAGTACGGCTACGACGATCTCGGGTGTCATGGGCATGTGAATACCGATGGCATCACCCTTGCCCAACCCCAGGGACCGCAGGGCGTTGGCGCACCGGTTCACTTCCGCCGCGAGCTCCGCGTAGGAGAGTGTCCGGGACTCGCCTTCTTCACCCTCCCAGACCAGCGCGGCGCGGTTGCGCGTCTGAGCATCTTCGATCCATTTGTCGAGGCAGTTGGTCGTGATATTCAACTCAGCATTCGGACACCAGACAGGGAACTGGATGCCGCCGGACAGATCCACGACGCGTTCGTAGGGTTTTTGAAATCGAATGTCGAGATACTCCAGCACGGCCCCGGTAAACCAGGCCACGTCCCCGGTCGATCGCTCCATCAGCGCCTCGAAGGAGTCGAGACTGTGCCATTGCATAAACGCGTGAAGATGACTGCGCTGAATACGATCGGATGTCGGGCGCCAGACTATCTTGCCGCCGAATGTCTGTGTCTCGTTCACGGATGTACACTCCCGGTGTGGTTACATTCCGAACAGGAAGAACATGAGTGTGGAGCGGGAACCTGAATCGGGAATGCCCGGTGTCGGCGTACGCCGTCGGACGAAGATCCAGCAGGTCATGAGGCTCAGCGCAGCACCGCCGAGCACGTCGATCACCCAGTGTTTGTTGGCCGCCACGCGACTGTAGCCTACGAAGGCCGCCGCGATGTGCATGGGCCAGGCGTAACGCATTCCGTAGCGCATCTGAACGAAGCCCGACCCGAGAAATGCGGCCGAAGTGTGTGCGGACGGGAACCCCCAGCGGCCTCCATCGGGTCTGCTGGTGTTGAGTACGCGTTTGAGCAGGTGGGACGCACCGGTGCTCACCACCAGCGCCACGACGAACTGCCGGGTGCCGACGAAGTCGCGCAGGGCCAACGTGGAGAGACCGGCCACCGCGGGAAGGGCGATCTGGAGTACATCACCGGCTCGTTCAACTTCGTGCGACCCCTGGCCGGGGATGGGGCTGGTGATGCTCCAGGCGAGCCACGCACAGCCGAGGGTCTGTCGAAATCTGACGTGCACGAAACAGAGTGTAGGTGGCGTGGGGTCCGGTGGCGAGAGGATTTGCGTCTCTCAGCGTAAGCCCCTGCACATCATAGATTTAGAGCCGGCGGGCGTTTCTTTCTGTTGACGATGGCCCGCAGGATGGGTATAAAAACGGATTAAATAGTCCTTATTCCGTTATTGACCACCGGGAGCGAACACCAAGACCATGCTACTGTCAGCCGGATGTGAGTACGCCATACAGGCCCTGCTGTACCTGGAGTCGAACGAGCAGGACGAACTCAAGACCGTCGTATCCATCGCGAAGGAGACGAGCATCCCACCGTCGTTTCTCGCCAAGATCGTTCAGCGGCTGGTCGCCGAAGACGTGCTCGTCTCCGGCAAGGGACCGGGTGGGGGCGTGGCCCTGGCGCGACCGGCTGCGGAGATCACACTGCTCGACATCGTGCAGGCGATCGACGGCCTCGGTTTCAAATCGCAGTGTGTGCTGGGATTTCCCGACTGTAACGACAAGGTGCCCTGCCCGGTACACAGCTACTGGGGAGAGCTGCGCGAGGATATCGCTTACATGTTCGCGGCCAAGAGCCTCAAGGATTTTGCCAGTGAAATCACGCCGGCCGTGCGCCGGCGTCTGAGAACGGGCCGGAACAAACGATGATGCACATGACCACAGGAAGGGACCACATATGACCCATAGGACGGGTCCCCTCTCGCGCCGGGGACAGCGCCGGGGACAGCGCCGGGGACTGCGCCGGGCGGAGCGCCGGCACGCGGTCGGGTGGCACGGTGCGTGGATTGGTCTGCTCGTGGCCGTGGGACTGGCCGCCGGTTGCGGCGAGCGCACCACCGACATGGACGTGCAGATGTTCAAGGCGCGAACCGTCAGCGAACAGACGCTGATCCGCGGGCGCGAAGCGTACATGCTCTACTGCGTCGGGTGTCACGGCGAGAACGGCGACGGCAACGGCAAGGCCGCGGAGTTCCTCGACCCCAGACCGCGCAATTTCACCACAGGCATCTTCAAGTTCGTCTCTACGTCGGCCGGTGATCTGGCGCGGGACGAAGACCTGCTGCGCACGCTCGAACGCGGGTTGCACGGGTCATCCATGTCCCCCTGGAACCTGCTCGATATCGAGACGCGAAAGGCGCTCGTGGCGTACGTCAAGACCTTCTCTGACTTCTATGAAGACGGGGAGGAGGGGGACCGGCTGGCGATCGCACCGAATCCCTGGAAATACGATCCGGCCGGGGGCGTGTCGCGCGGGCGCGCGGTATACCACGGACTGGCTATGTGCTACAAGTGCCATCCGGCCTACGTGAGCCATGAGGAGATCCAGGATGCGGCGCGTGCCACGGATGCACCGATACCCCGTGCGTTCGCCGAGGATCTGTATGCCGAAAAGATCAAGTTTTCAGAAACCCACGGGGTCGATATTCGCCCTCCCGACTTTACCCGCCGCATGCTCCGCACCGGCAATGACCTCGAGGACCTGGTGCGTGTCATCCAGTCGGGCGTGGGCGGCACGGCCATGCCCACCTGGTCCGGCGTGCTCGATCCCGCAGACCTGTGGGCCATGGCGCACTACGTACGAGAACTGAACCTGATGCGGGGCACACCAGACGGGGAAGCGCTTCGCAACGATCTGGGCATTCGTTAGAGGAACCCATATGCCGGATACAACCAACGACAAACCATTTGTCAGCCACTGGCTGGTCAAAGCTCACCTCACGGCGGGCTTTACCTGGTTTTTGGTGGCGATCGGGGCGGGGATACTGTTCGCCTTCCAGTTCCACCAGGCGTATCCGCTGGCGGGTATGGAGATCTTCTCGCCCGGTCGAGTACGCATGATACACACGCAGCTGGTCGCGTACGGCTTCATCGCCAACTGCTTCCTGGCCGGGCTTTACTGGGCCGTGCCTCGCCTGACGGGTTTCCGGGTCACCAGCGACAAACTGCTGGGCAATGTGATCCTGTACGTCTGGAACGGACTCATTGCGGCCACCGTGGTGCTCATCAGCGCCGGCTACGCCCAGGCCATCGAATGGGGCGAAACGCCGGTCATGATCGATCCGTTCATACTGCTCGGGCTCGTGCTGGTCGTAATACAGTTCATCGTGCCACTGTTCAGGAGCCGCGAGAGATCACAGTACGTGAGCATGTGGTACTTCACGGGTGCACTGGCCTGGACCGGACTGGTCTACTTTATGGGGAACTTCTTCCCGCAGTACTGGGTGCCGGGTACAGGCGGTGCCGCGCTGATTGGACTGTACATCCACGACCTGGTGGGCCTGTTCGTGACGCCTCTCGGCTGGGGACTCATGTACTACTTCGTCCCCATACTGCTCAAAAAGCCGATCTGGAGTCACGCCCTGTCCCTGGTGGGTTTCTGGGGGCTGGCATTCTTTTACCCGCTCAACGGCGTGCACCACTTCCTCTACAGCCCGATTCCGATGTACGCGCAGTATGGGGCCGTGGCCTCGACCATCGCGGTGGAGATCGTGGTGACGACGGTGGTAGTGAACTTCTTCGCCACGCTGCGCGGACGCGCCGACTACCTGCGGCACAACATTCCCATCCGCTGGTTCTACGTCGGCATGATCTTCTACTTTATCACCTGTCTGCAGTGTGCATTCCAGGTGACTCTGACCTTCCAGAAGATCATCCACTTCACCGACTGGGTGGTGGGACACTCGCACCTGGTGATGTTTGGGGTCTTCGGATTCTGGATCTTCGGCATGATTGAGTATCTCTGGCCCCGGGTGACGGGCCACGAGTGGCACTCTCGCCGGCAGAGCGAGTGGGCGTTTTGGCTC
>JAUVRN010000096.1 GCA_030597645.1 Candidatus Zixiibacteriota bacterium | reverse complement strand
TGATGTTCTTGTGCATGATGGTCTCCTACTGCAAGCTCACGACAACGAGCACCAGGCCCGTTCCGTGATCAAGTGATGACATCGCTTTACCAATGATGGCACCCTGCATGCGCCCGGACGCTGTGGCCTTCATGGCGTGGCCGGGAGTCTCAGACGTGGTCAGGAGATCACCCGGCTGGATGTCTCCGTAGGATGCATCCGCCTTACACCAGACACGCCCGGTGAGTGCGACAGCAAACTTCCCGTTGGCCACCGAGCCGGACTGGCCCATGAGCAGGCCGGTCTTGACGCCGCCTGCACCGCTGACGATACCCGCCACGGTGGGGTCGTACTCGGCCTCACTGACACGCAGGTGTCCAATGCGATGAGGATCTAGCGAGAGAACCATGCCCGGTTCGACATCGCCCACGCTGCCAGGTGAGATGTCGAACTGTTCGGACAGGTCGGCACCACCGGTGATCTCCAGCACTTCCGTGGTCACGCGACCGTCACCGGCATTGTCAGCATCGAGAACGACCGTGGGGTTGTTGGAGCCATCAAAGAGCCGTATGCGAGCACCGCCCACGGGACCGCCGGTGCCGCTGTTGTCGTAGGCTTCCATCTCGATTCGGGTGTCGTTGCCCTCGCGCAGCACGATGCGCGATGCATTGTCACCTACCCAGTCCGCTTCCACGGTGACCGTGGGATCACCGACACCGGAGAGCAGTGTGATCAGAGCACCCTGGGAAAACGTGCCCTTACCCATCAGGCTAACCGCACCGCCACCGGCCGCCGTAGGATCCTCGATCAAGATCCGAGCCGACAGACCATCCATCTCGATGCCCGTATTACCCGCGGTGTCTGTCACGACGATGCGCCCACGGCCGAAGTAGTCGCCCTCGATAGTGACGGTCGTGTCGTCGTCATTGCTGAACATGGTCACGCGACCTCCACCGGACAGGCCCGTGGTGGGTTCCAGGCGAATCTTGTCGTTGAAGGCCAGATCCATGACCACGATGTCCCCGACGGCGTGCGCGGCATCGCCCTCCAGATCGTGCAGGAGTAATGCGGCTGGCCCCGTGCCGTTGGACTGTGCTCTGAGAGCCGCGGCGCTTGAACCAAAGTCGAACACCTGGAAGTTGCCTGCACCTCCGCCGCCCAGCTCGTTGCGCACGTCAAGTTGCCATCCGGTCGATGAACCCCGGATCTCGACTTCACCGATGATCGATCCACCGGATGCCGAATCGACGGTGGACACGCGGAACGAGTAGGCGGAAGACAAGAGTTGCGTTCGCGGAGCCAGTGTCTCGGCGTCCACCTCCACCTCGAGCCAGAGCTCAGGATGCTTGGTGAAGAGCGAATCGGGCAGAGACGTCAGCGATCCCAGGTTGTGCGAGAGCAGCCCGTCTGTGAGGTCCACCACCACCGGTCCCTCCTGCCAGATGGGTGTACCTCCCGCCATGATCCCAAAGACCCGGAAGTTGAAGGTGACGCCATTCTGGGTAATGGGGTCACCCTGGTCGTCGGTGATCACGCCCTGGTAGTGGATCATTCTCGGGATGTCTGCCACGGAAACGGTGGAGATGGTGAGGATGAGCGCCGCCGCAGCCAGAATGCGCGTCAGATGAGTGAACATGCCAGTTCTCCTTCCCTCATGTTGTCAGTGCCATCGGGGCCTGAAGGGCCACCGATAGCCAGGATGATGTCGTCAAAGACAGAACCAGGATGCGGAGATTCCGCATCCGGCGTGTACGGGAGTGCCGATTGCAATATGCTCGATTCCGCCCTGCCCTGCGACCGCCTTTTGACCCTCGAGGAGTGGCGATCGGCCAAAGCTCATGCCCTGCTGTGACATGCCGGAGCTGGCACGTGCCGCGCACCCTGATAATCGCGCTCATATCAACGGCCTGGGTCATGCGTGATGAGGTCAGGAGTGAGTCGGAGATATTGTAGTCTTGCGCGCCGATTGAGCGAATCCGCATCCCCATTTCTCCGTAGGCATTGTAGTATTCAGATCCAGTGATTGCTCTGGATGATCACAGCACTGGGGGCTCTATGCACAGGCGCACGCTCGCCATCGTCGCACTGATATCGCTCACGCTCATTCCGCTTGAGCTGGTCTGGACGCGCATCTTCTCCGCCGAGTTTTTCTACACCTTCGCATTTCTGGTACTCTCACTGGCCGTCGCGGGGCTGGGGCTGGGTGCACTGACAATTCGCCTCTTCCCCACCCTGGCACGCGGCCACAGGCTGGGGGCATACCTCACGCTCACGGGGCTGGCCGCGCTCGCCGGACCCATCCTGGTGTTCCAGCTGCACCTGGAGTTCTCCAGACTCTTTTCCAGCCCCATGATGATGATGAAGTTCGTAGTCGTTACGATCTTGTTGATGGCCGCGTTCTTTTTTGGCGGCATGTCTCTGGCCTTGATCTTCCGGCGTCACTTCGGCGAGATGCCGCGCCTCTACATGGCGGACCTGTTGGCCGCGGGCCTGGGCGTCCCCCTGGTGATCTGCGCCATGAATGTCTGGGGCACTCCGATGACCACGTTCCTGGTGGCCGTCCCGGTATTGCTGGCCGCCCTCGCAGTCGGTCGTATGCGATCCCGCATCGCGTCCGTGACCCTCCTGGTACTCGTGTTCGTCCTGGCACCCCGTGCCGAAAGCCTGCTGGAAGTTCAAAGAGAGGAACGCGCGCCCGTCATCTATAAGCACTGGGACGCCATGTCCAAGATCAAGGTGTTCGACTATGACGGGCTCTACCGGGGCATCAACATCGACAACATCGCCAATTCCTCTGTGTACCCGTTCGACGGCAAATGGGACGAGGTAGACACAGCGGAAGCACAGTGGGGCATCGATGTCTCATACCTGATACAGCAATTCGATTCGTGCACGTTTCTGTCGCTCGGAGCGGGCGGCGGCTCCGACGTCCTGCAGGCGCTGATCGAAGGCGCCACGGAGGTGCATGCCGTCGAAGTAAACCCGCACATCAACTACATGATGATGCACGGCGATCCGGACCGGTACGTGCCCGTGCCACCGAAGCCGGATACGGGCGAGGTTACAGATACCCTGGTCGCGGACTCTGCGGCAGCCGACTCCGTAGCGGATGCTGCTGCTGAAGGCGAGGAGCGGATCGATTCCGACACGGTCTGGCGTCCCATCACGCTGGCGGAGTATTCCGGCCACATCTATCAGGATCCGCGCGTCCGGGTGGTGACCGAGGATGCCCGCGCTTACGTGCGCCGGCACCGGAATCAATTCGACGTCATCTACTCCCTGTCATCCAATTCCTGGGCGGCGCTGGCTTCGGGTGCCATGGCGCTGGCCGAGCACTACCTGTTTACATCGGAGGCCTTCGAGGACTACTGGCGAGCGCTCTCCGACAGCGGATTCATGATGATGGAGCACCAGGTGTACATGCCCCGCCTGGTGACAGAAGTGATGCAGGCCCTGGAGCGTCAGGGCGTGGACGAGGTGACCAACCACTTCGCGGTGTACGACCTGCCGCAGAGACGGCGCAACATACTACTGCTATCCAAGCGCCCACTGACGAATGAACTGCGCACCCTGGCCTTTGGCGAGCTGACCGAAGAGAACTTCGGAGCCATACACCTGCTATACCCGGCGGCCCACGACTCGACCGCCGACAACCTGATCAACCGTATCGTGACGGAGGGCTGGGTGGCGGAAGCGGACTCGGCGCCCGTAGAAATATCGCCGGTCAGCGATGATCGCCCGTTCATTGCCCAGATGGGGCTGTGGCGCAATCTCGAGCGGGAGAAGCTCGATCGAGTGATTCCGTACGCGGATTTCTATGGCTTCCCGCTGTCACAGATGATCATGCTCATCATCCTCGCCATCGTGGTCATCATTTTGGTGCCGCTGAACCTCGTTCCTTACCTGCGCCCGGGACCGCATCTCCGGGCTGTTCCCTGGCTCTACTTTTTCCTGCTGGGTATGGCCTTCATGGCTGTCGAAATCGTGTTGATTCATAAGTATGGTCTACTCATCGGTCCGTCCGTGTACAGCATCGCCACAGTTCTGGTGACCATGCTGATCGCAGCCGGCCTCGGCAGTCGCTGGTCCAAACGATTTCCAGATACGGTGGCCTTTGCGGGTATCGTGCTCTGGCTGGTGCTCGATGCACTGGTGATACGCCACGTCCTGTACAGCTTCGGCGGCCTTCCGATGGGTGGACGAATCGCGGTCACCGCCATTTGGCTGCTCCCCGTGGGGTTCTTCATGGGAATGCCGTTTCCCAAGGGTGCGCTGCGAGTAGGCGAACTCGTGGACTGGGGTTTTGCGGTCAACGGCACCGCCTCGGTGCTCGGCTCCGTCCTGGTGTTGATGGTGGCCTTCGCATGGGGGTTC
The DNA here is from genome assembly GCA_030597645.1 of Candidatus Zixiibacteriota bacterium. GTDB lineage: Bacteria > Zixibacteria > MSB-5A5 > JAUVRN01 > JAUVRN01 > JAUVRN01. Next base: position 2,760 of record JAUVRN010000096.1, on the reverse strand, counting down.
AGCATGGCGCTGATCGCCGCGGCGGTGATCTACGTTCTGGCTGCCCTGCTGATGGCGCGCCGCTCCGCCTGGTAGGCGCGTACAGGTTGCCATCGGGCCGGCATCGGTTCTTATTCGGCAGCCACGGACCGCCCCGATGAAAAAGCGAATCCTCTTCACTCTACTGCTGTCCCTGATTCTGACCGGCAGTGTTGCCGCGCAACTGCCGCTGGCCGACTCGCTCTATGCGCGTCGCCACACCGGGTACGACAGCACACTGATCTCCACGAATCCTTCGATCATCGACTCTGCCATTGACCTGTACGAGTCTGCAGCACAGGACACTTCTTCCGCGCAGCGTGAAGAGGCCATGTGGAAATGGCTCCGCGCGATGTACTACAAGGGCGCATACACGGGCCTGCACAAGGACGGGCGCAAGGCCATCTATGAGTACGCGCGCAAACAAGGTGAGGAATGGCTGGAGACCTATCCCGATTCTGCCCCGATTCACTTTTGGGTTTCTATCCACTGGGGTGTCTGGGGTCGATTGCATGGCGTGGTAACCGCAGCCCGGAAGGGGATCAGCGGTAAGATGAGAAAACACGCCGAGCGTGTAGTGGACCTGGACTCGTTGTACGAAGGAGGAGGAGGCTTTCGGCTGTTGGGACGACTGCACTTCAAAGCGCCCAAGATCCTGATCATCCACAACTGGCCATCCAAGAAAAAAGCGCTGGCATACCTCGAGCGAGCCTATGCCATCGACTCGACCAACCTTTTCACTCGTCAATTCCTGGCCGAGTCGCTGTACGAAAGGGGCTCGCGCGACCGTGCCGTGACCATGATGCAGGCTCTCCTCGACGACGATACGCGGGTAACCGGGGTCCTCGAGGATCTCCGGGTTCGTCGGGATGCAGAGGCCAAACTCGAGCAGTGGACCGGCGACGACTAGACTCCTGAGGCCTCCTCCGCACAATTAGATTGCGATCCGGGGCCCGCGCCCTGAGCTTACGGGCACCATGAAGCGGGTTCGCAACGTCCCCCGGCTGGGCCTGGAGCCCGGCATGACGCTGGGCCGGAACTACTTCATCGTCGACTTTCTCGGCAGCGGATGGGAGGGGGAAGTCTACAAGGTCGAGGAGCGAGACACCGGTATTCCGCGAGCGGCAAAGATCTTCTACAACCGCCCGGGGCTGCGCAAGGACCAGGTCCGTCGCTACGCCCGGAAGCTCTACAAACTGCGAAACTGCAGCATCGTCACACCGTACCATCACCGTGATGTCGCCCGGGTTGGCGGTGCATCGAGGCCTATTCTGGTGTCGGACCTGATTGAAGGTGAGGGCCTGTCGGTGTATGTCAAGCGCCTGCCCCGGAAACGCATGCCCGTCTTTGAGGCCCTCCAGCTTCTACATTCGCTGGCCATGGGCATGGAGCCGATCCACCTGCTCGGAGAATACCACGCCGATATCCACTCCGAAAACATCATAGTCAAGCGACGGGGCCTCGGCTTCGAGGTGAGCCTCATCGACTTCTTCGATCTGGGTCGGGCCACTCGCGAGCGGATCCAGAACGACGTCTACCAGATGATCCACCTGTTCTATCACCTGCTCGGCGGCGCGTCCATGTATTGGAAGATCCCCCAGTCTGCGCGCAGCCTGATCAGGGGCCGGCGCTACGACCTCATCGCGCAGCGCTACCGCAACGCCGGTCAGCTCCGCATCGCGATGGAGAATCTGGAGTGGTAGGACTCAGTCGGCCTGGGGCGAATCAAGCCGCGCTCTGAAGTACACCCGGCTGGCCAGAATCAGCGCGATACCCATCACCAGGTAGCCGGGAGCCAGGTATTCCCTGGGTATCGGCGACCGCCGGAGCACGGCCCCCATGATGATCATTAACAGGATGATCGGATACGTGCGCCGGCTCTGGACTTCGATCAGCGGCAGCCTGGCATCGCCGGGAAGCAGCCTCCTTATACGCTCTACGTTCAACGCGGCCATCCGTGACACCGTGAGTCGGTCCAGCATGGGCCCAAAGATCAGGCCGATGACGGCGCCCAGAAGCAGCGCATCAGGAGACGTACGGTACCAGTAGAGCGCCACGGTCACCAGCGCCAGGCCTATGATCAGCCAGAGAAGGCCGGCCATCCTGATCAGCCGTATGCGATCGATAGTGGGAGACTTCATCGCTGAACCAGGTATCCTCCTCCATTCTAGTAGTTCCAGTGTCCTGGGTCCACTCAGAGTATCGTAACAGGCTGAATGACAATGAGATATACCTGCCGGGCCTGCCTGTCGTCTTGGAATATGTTGTATATATACAACATTTCTATTGCTTTATATAACTTCATGCCGTATATACAGTACATGAAACCGCGAAGGATCTACAACCGGATCGCGATGCTTCGCAGTGAGCGAGGCACCTCCAGAAAAGAACTGGCGGAGGTGATCGGCGTCAACTTCCAGACCGTGGGCTACCTCGAGCGTGAAGAATACAATCCGAGCCTTGATCTGGCGATGCGCATCAGTGACTACTTCGAACTGCCGATCACACTGATCTTCGCCACCGAACCGATGCGGCCGCTGAGCCAGGAGTTGCTGGAGCACAGAAGCAGAGAGGGGCAGAAACCATGAAGCTGGAACAATCCAAATCCAAACGGCGTCTCGTCGTGATCGTCAATTACGGATGTGCGGGGCTGTTTTTGATGCTGTTCGCGCTGGGAACGTACAACGGGTGGAATCCTCTGCTCCTGATCGCCCTCGTCGCCACGCTGATCACCATGCTTGC
>JAUVRN010000133.1 GCA_030597645.1 Candidatus Zixiibacteriota bacterium | reverse complement strand
CGCCGCGGTTGGCCGCCTGCAGGATGTTGTTGCCGCCGATCGACGCCAGGTCCCCGTCACCCTGATAGCAGATCACGATGCTGTCGGGATGGGCACGCTTGACTGCCGTGGCCACCGCGGGGGCACGGCCGTGCGCCGCCTGGATGTTGCCGCAGCGGAAGTAGTAGTACCCAAACACGGAGCAACCGACCGGTGAGATAAAGACGGTGCGTTCACGCACTCCCATATCATCCAGGGCTTCGGCAATGAACTTGTGGATGCTGCCGTGGCCGCAGCCGGGACAATAGTGCGTCGACTTCTTGTCGTTGCCCGGTTTACGCTCGAACACGTCGTACAACGCTTCCGGCTTCGCAATCACGTCTTTCATCATGGCAGGGTCTCGCTGAATTTGATGATCTGCTGGTACAGTTCCTCGACCGTCGGCACGATGCCTCCGCACCTTCCATAGAATCCCACCGGGATCGAACCGCTGATGATCAGTCTCACGTCATCGACCATCATCCCCATGGACAACTCGAATACCTGCATCGCCTTGACCTGTTGGGCCAGTTCGTCCAGGCGCACAGACGGGAAGGGGAACAGCGTGATGGGACGCAGCATGCCGACCTTGAGCCCTTCGGCGCGCGCCCGCGCGATGGCGGTTTGAAGGATGCGCGAAACGATGCCGTAGGCGACCGTCAAGATCTCAGCATCCTCGGTGTAGAGTTCCTCGAATCGAACCTCTTCCTTCCGCACCCTCTCGTACTTGGCTTCGAGGCGATGAATCTGCTTCTCCAGCAGAGCTGGATCCAGGAAGATCGAGCTGACCAGGTTATCCTGCGTTTCGGGCGTTCCCTCTACGGCCCACGGTTTGGCCGGCAGATCCTTGACGCGTTCCGGGAAGTTGACCGGTTCCATCATCTGACCCACGAAACCGTCGGCCAGGACACAGACCGGGTTGCGGTACCGGTCGGCCAGCTCAAAGGCAAGCATGGTCAGGTCGCACATTTCCTGCGAACCATTGGGAGCGAGCACGATCAACTTGTAGCTGCCATGGCCGCCGCCCTTGACGATCTGGTTGTAGTCGGCCTGTTCAGGTGCGATATTTCCCAGCCCGGGTCCGCCGCGCATGATATTGACGACCACCAGCGGCAATTCGGCACAGGCCGCGTAGCTGAGCCCTTCCTGCATCAGGCTGATGCCGGGCGATGAAGATGCCGTCAAGGTACGTTCGCCGGCGGCCGCGGCGCCGTAACACATGTTGATGGATGCGATCTCGCTCTCGGCTGGCAGGAACGTGCCGCCCACCAGGGGCATCAGTTTCGCGGCGGCTTCTGCGATCTCCGAGGCCGGCGTGATCGGATAGCCGTAGTAGGAACGGCAGCCTGCGAGAATCGCACCCCGCATCACCGCATCGTTGCCTTTGACCAGTACTTTAGCCACGGCTGACCTCCTTCTTGCGCCTGCTCGCCTTGTAGACGGTGATCGCTCCCGGCTCCGGGCAATTGTAATAGCAAATTCCGCAGCCTGTGCACCGCTCTCCCTCGTACAGGGCGTATCGGTACCCACGCGAGTTGATGATGTCGGCCATAGCCAGGCATTCCTCAGGGCATACATCCACGCAGAACTCGCAGCCTTTGCAGAGCTCCACTTCGATGTCGACGGTGGATTCATCCCCTTTGGCGATGATTTTCTTTTCCAGTTCGGTCACGGCTCGTACCCCCGATGTCTTTTGCGCGCCTGTCGAACGTCCCTCTGCATGAGTGCTCTCCTCGGGCAGCGGAATCTTGGCCCAGCACTGCGGGCAATAGTGTCCCCCCGGGATCATGCACAACAGCTGTTCGCTTTCGGTGAGTTCGTAGCTGCATTCTGAGCAACGCATGGCTCGAATCCTATTCCTGTCTCCGTCCATGTACATGCAAAGCCCGTGCCTGATCGCTGGCGCGGACGTAAGGCGCGGAAGGGGCAGGGGTTGCCGGACTGGCCGGCGCACCGGGCGGTCGTTTCCGGGTGAGATCTGATCAAATCTGGACATCCTTCTCCAGCACCCTGACCACAAATGGACAGGACGATCGACCCCGCGGAGATGCCAATTATAACCTACAGACTATCAAGACCTTGCAGAGGCCATTCTGGTCGCCACTTCGGCAGCGAACTTGCGAACCTCCAGAGTGGGATTCCTGGGGAATGAGGATGATGTGGGTTAGATGATAGCACAATGGCCTGATGGCCATGGCCGCGATCCGCGAGTTAGAGGATGTGATGTGTGGTGGGTAGATTCTCGCGGAGGGCGGCCTTTTTTTGTGCTGTGCACCAACGCAATCTGCGCTTGCTTTGACTGACGCCCTGGTGTCCTGAGTCAGGACACTAATCGGTTAACCACGCGACATGGGACCTGATCATCATGGCAAAACAGAAAGGGGCACGACCTTTTCGGTCCGGACGCACCGGGCTCCGGCCACACCTGGCGACGCTCCAGGGACTGAAGCTCCGGTTTGATCGTCCGTCGGCAAAGCGCAAGCTCAGGATCCTGCACTCGCTGCGAACGGCAACCCTGGTCCGCGCCCGTGACCTGAACGAGTATCACAACGCGCTGTTGTTTCTGAGCGCCTACCCCGACAACCGGTCGGTCCTCCTCGAATCCGAGCGTCAGCTTCGTTCGTACCGGCAGCGGGTCGATGCGTACCTGTCCAAAGGCGGCGCCGGTCGCGCCCTGCAGCTCCTCGGTTCCGGACTGACCGGCACCACTGTAATCCACCCGTTCAGCCTGGCCCTGGTCCAGCGCCTGATGAACCGGCACGCCGGCCGCATGGACATCGAGTGGACAGACGCCGACGACAAACAGTTGGAGACACTGGGCAATCTCCTCACCCAGATAATCGCCTGGACCGAAAACGACAGCCTCGATTACGACGATCATTTCGACGTGCGGGACTGGCTCTCCCGCGCCCGGGGCCGCAAGCGTCAGAGCGACCTGGTCACGCTGGTGCGCCTGCTCGAGGGATCGGGGATACGCCCCGCGCTGCAGCGCCAGCTCTTTGATGATCTCCTGCGCTCCGTACGAATCGATCTGGACAACGCCCCCCTGTCGCGCACGTTTCACCGGCTCCCGCAACGACCCCCCTTCTATCAAAGGGAACCGCGCCGGGTCCGGTGCCAGAATCTGCGTGAAGAGCTGATCAAGCCGCCCACCCCGCTGCGTCTGTTGCCGGAAGCATCCGGGCGAAAGTACGTGCGCGCCATCCAGGAGGTGCTGACGGTCAGGAACCGGGAGCTGTTCCCTGTGACGTTCGCCGATCCGGCCGAGGTCTATCTGAACGAACCGGGGCGGGGCGTGCAGATCGTCCTCTTCGGCATGGAACCGGAGATGCGACTTCCCTTCGAGACCAACTGGGGTTACATGCTGGTTCGCAACGGGGTGCCTGTGGGATACGGGGTGGCGGCCAACTGGTTCGACCGTGCTGAGATCGCGATCAACGTATTCCCCGCGTACCGGGCCGGCGAATCGGCATTCATGTTCGAACAGCTCTACAGACTGTTCTACCACCACCTGGGCGCACGCGCCTTTATCGTGCGCAGCCACCAGCTCGGTATCGACGATGAGGAGCCGCTCGAATCGGGCGCGTTCTGGTTTTACTACAAGCTCGGATTTCGAGCCACCAATCCGCGGGTACGACGCCGGGCGGAGGCGGAACACGCGCGGCTGTCGGCTGCCCGTGGGCGACGCAGTTCACGCGCCATGCTCAAGAGCCTGGCCGACACCGATATCTTCCTGCACGTCGATCCAGGTTTCCAGGGTGAGTATCAGGAACCGTCACTGGTACAACTGGCCTACGCGGTCACAGATTACTTCGCGCGCCAGGGCCGCGGAGATCGCTCAGCCGGCACACGCGCCGCTGTGCAACACGTCACCCGTGCGCTGGGGATCGACCATCTCAAGCGGTGGCGTGACGACGAGGTCACGGCCCTGCAACGACTGGCACCGCTTCTGGCGGGCATTCCCGATCTCGGCCGGTGGCCGGCGTCGGACAAACGCGCGATGGCGAGAATCCTGCGTGCCAAGGGCGGACCCGCGGAACGCGACTACGTACTTCGCTGCTGCGGGCACAACCGTTTCCGCGCCGCGTTGCAGTCCCTGGGCGATCGCACCGAAAGGGGCCGATAGAAGATGGACGTCGATGAGGCCATTCGAACGCGCCGCAGTGTACGGAGATACCGGCCGACCCGAGTGCCCGACGACCTCCTGCGACAGATCGTCGAAGCGGGCCTAGCCGCCCCGTCGGCGGGCAATCTGCAGAGTCGCCGTTTCTTCGTGGTCAAGGACACCAGATGCCGGGGCCGTCTGGCCGCGGCGGCCATGAACCAGCAGTTCATACGCGAGGCCCCCGTGGCTGTGGTCGTGTGTGCCGACCACCGGATACGCAACGAGTACGAACAGCGGGGCGTGGACCTGTACTGCCTGCTGGATTGTGCGGCGGCCACTCACAGCATGATGCTCGCCGCCCATGCGCGGGGACTGGCCACCTGCTGGGTCGGCGCCTTTGACGAAGCCGAAGTGGCCCGGATACTGGATACACCGCGCTACCTGAGGCCCGTGTCGATATTCCCGCTGGGCTATCCGGCCGAGACGCCGACGCCGCCGAGCCGGATCAGGTTTGAGACCGCCTGCAAGATTATCTGATTCGTAACTAGTTGTATCACAATACGATAGCTCCCGGCCGCGAAAAAAACACCGCGGCCCCTTGACAACTCATCAGAAGTGTCTATATTTGCACCATGACGCAAACGAGCAAGTATGCCTGTTGCTCCGGTCTCCGGGACGAGGCCGCCAGCCAGCTGTTCAAAGCACTCTGCGATCCCACGCGCATGGCCATACTGGTGCGCCTGACGGATTGCTGCGGCGAGCGGACGGTGAGTAGCGTCGCTGAATGTTGTCCCATTGACATGTCCGTGGTTTCCCGACACCTGACCACGCTGAGGAACGCGGGAGTGGTCAGGGCGGTTAAACGCGGGAAGGAAGTGTTCTACTCGGTTCGTACGGACGCACTGGCAAAGTCTCTCAGAGCGATCGCCGACGAACTCGAGGCATGCTGCCCGTCCACTAAGGAGGATTCCAGTGAATAAAGCAGATAACGTACGAAAGGATGTGTCCGAGGCGTACGCCCGGGCCGTCAATGCACCCGCCGCAAAGGAGTGTTGCTGCGGCGGTGAAGTCGCTACCAAAGGCGCCGTGGCGCGCGTAGCCGGATATACCACCGAAGAGATGAATTCATTGCCTGCCGAGGCGGCCGTCAACGCATTCGGCTGTGGCAATCCTGTCGCGTTCAGCCAGGTGAAGCCGGGCGAAGTGGTACTCGATCTCGGGTCGGGTGCAGGCATCGACTTGCTGCTCGCAGCCAAGAAGGTCGGTCCTGAAGGCCGCGTGATCGGCGTCGACATGACCGATGACATGATCGCCAGGGCCAGGGAGAAGACCCGTGAGGCCGGCCTCGACAACGTGGAAGTTCGCAAGGGGATCATAGAGAGCCTGCCCGTGGAAGACGCCTCCGTGGACTGGGTCATCTCCAACTGCGTGATCAACTTGTCCCCGGAAAAGGAAAAGGTCTTCGCCGAGATCGCACGCGTGCTCAAGCCGGGTGGCCGCATGCTCGTGTCGGACATCGTCGTGAAGGACCTGCCGGACTGGGTACGGCAGGATCCCACGCTGTACAGCAGCTGCGTGGCGGGCGCGATCAGTGAGGAGGAGTATCTCGAGGGGCTGCGCCAGGCCGGGCTGCAGGATGCCGAAGTGCGATCGCGGCTGGTCTACGAAACCTCCCAGCTCATGGCGTTCGCTGATTCCGAGGTGGAATTGCTCGAGAGCGGTTCCTGCTGCGGCACGCCGGTGGACAAGAACACGGCCAAGCGCATGCTGGAGGGCATCCAGGGCAATATCTGGAGCGCGAACATCTTCGCGCGCAAACCCGCGTAGACGGTCCTGGCAGGCTGCCGGTGCCCTGAGTCAGGAGACTAGGGCGCGACGTCGAACAGTATCGGGTCCACCTCGGATTCGCCGCCGGAGAATACTTCGGCGGCTTTTGCTTCTACGAGAAACATCTGGATACATCGCTGGGCGACTTCCCCGAGCATGGTCTCGTACGACTCCGAGCCGATGGTCCACTTGT
>JAUVRN010000076.1 GCA_030597645.1 Candidatus Zixiibacteriota bacterium | reverse complement strand
GCCCCGCGGAAAGGAGACAGGAGAGCGGTGACCGGCCGCCAATGAGAACGGCACAGGAGCCGCAGGTGCCGACGTCGCAGCCCTTCCCGGCCCCGGTGAGATCGAGGTCCTCCCGCAGGATGTCCAGCAACGAGCGGTCGGCTGGAACCTGGAGTGCGATGGGCTTGCCGTTGATGACGGCGGCAAAGTCGAAGGTGGTGGACTTCTTCGTATCGGTGGTAACGGGACTCAGATGTCGGCTCCTGTTGTCTGGAAAAGCGCGTAACCACGATCGTGAGTTACTGCAACTTCGAGGTTAATTATACGGGCGCCGGCGGACCATCGGTAGGCCTAATCCGCCGGATGTGGGTGGTTTAGAACCCCGTGTACACCGGGTCGGAGTGAATACCTGAGCTCGGCTTCAGCTTCTTGAGGCGCTCCGGGCCCACCTTGTCGAGATACGCGACCCAGTCGGGCACATCAAGCACCCATTTCTTGAGCCAGGCGCGATAGCCCTGGAGTGTCTTGCTGGCCTTGTGATACTCCCTGAACCAGGCATCGTCACGGTTATAGTATCCCTGCACGGGCGAGGGATGGCACGACCAGGGTACGTGGCACACGGCGTTTACCCGGAAGCCGGGAATCAGCACCCGATTGGGATCCCGGCGCAGCGTCTCTGCCGGTACGACCTCCTCGGCAATCACGATGACCGAGCTTGATGCGGCTACCGCGTCAAGGGTGATACCGAGATTGCCCCAGACCATGCCGTTGCCCTGAGCATCCGCTTTGCACGCGTGAACGATCGCGACGTCGGGGTGAAGTGCCTCGACAGCCACCAGCTTCTCTGAATCACCCACAGGGGATTCAAAGACCAACAGATGCGGATTCTCTTCGAGGATCGATGAGCCGAGCGTCGATCGTGTCGGAAGAAACGGCACCCCCAGTGCCGCGGCGTGCAGGGCCAGGGACATGGTGAAGTTGGTGTAGTCCACCACGTCCAGCGGCATCGGATCGTCTTTCTCCACAGCACGTCGGAAGTTGTAGGCCGAGCCCATCATCACGTTGCCCACCCAGGTGGCCATGACGCGTTCCACACAGCCCGCGCCTATGAGCTGATCGAACAGGATGTCAGAGATCGGTCCGATGAGTGTCAGGTCCCGTTTCTGCTGCCGGATGATCTCGTGGGCGGCCGCAAACGGGATCTTCTGCTCCATGTAGGTCCCGGTCACCACGGAGCAGCCCACGGGTACGAACTTCGCGATCGCCTCGTCGAGAGTTACGAGCTTTGAATCAAGAGTCATGAAGGTAGTCCAGGAGACTCATACCCTGGGTTTCGCGATCTCGAACACATCGCGCACGCGGCAAAACTCGTTGCCACCCAGACGACCCACGGGGCGGAGTTTCCGGATATCCACCAGACCCGATTCGGGATGTACCACCGTTTCATCCAGGTGGTAACGCACCACGCGGCCGAAGATCACCGTGGCGCCTGTGCCTTCCAGGTGATGCAGATGGTACAGGGTACACTCCATCTGCACGGGCGCGCCGCCGATTCGTGGCGCCTTGACGATCTCCGATGCTAGCGGCTTCAGACCGGTCTTCTCGAACTCGCTCTGGCCATAGGGATAGTCGGCGGCGGTCTGAACCATGTGCTCAGCCAACTCCTCGTTGCAGAGGTTCACCGTAAACTCGGGATGGCCCTCGATAGTGCGCACGGTATCCTTGGGACCCGTACGCCTCTGCCCCACCGAAAATGCCACCACGGGCGGCTGCGACGACACCCCCATGAAGAACGAGAAGGGCGCGCAATTGGGCACGCCGTCCGGGCCGATGGTCGCGACCCAGGCGACAGGCCGCGGTACCAGCAGGCTCGTGGTGAGGGAGTACGCCGTCGCTTTGTCCAGGGTCTCCGGGTCGACGCTCACGTACTTTGTATGTGTCGTTGTATCGGTCATCGCAGATTCCTGTTCGCTCTGGGTGATTCTATCCCGTCCAGAACCCCTCCGGATCGTACGTGTCGATGGCTGCCTGTTCTTCCGCGGAGGGATCGGCCGTGGGACCGCACCCATCGGCTACCTGCATGCGCCGACCCGTCTGCGCCACGATGCCCTCCACCGTTTCACCGGGATGATAGGCTGCCAGCCTGCCCTCGCGATCGGGTGCGTCAAAACGAATCACACCCCGAGTGGTAATCAGTGCCGAGGGACCGCCCCGTGGGAGGCCCTGCGCATCCCGCCAACCTGTACCCGCTCCCCAACCCGGCGAGGTAATGTAATCGACGCGCTCCACCAGGCGGGTCGGCTCGTGCTTCATCAAAACAACTACACGATGGGCCAGGCAGGCGATGTCGCAGGCACCGCCGGACCCGGGCAGGCGAACCACGCGATCATCGCCCGCCTTCACGTGCGTACTGTTGAGATTGCCGAATTTGTCCACCTGTGCGGCTCCGAGAAATCCGAGATCGACGCGACCGGCCGCCAGCGGACCCATGACGCTCAGCATATCGCTCAGGGATGTGGCCTCGCTGACGTTGGGCCCGTCGGCCATGGTATAGATGAGGCCTTCGGCGGGTAGTTCGCGGATTACGCCGTTTTCGTAGAGGCCGACGGCGCCCGGCGCGTGCGTCGATTTGGCCACCGCAAATGCGAGCAGCGGCAGGCGCATGCCAACGAAGACGACTTCGCCGTCATGTATCTCCCGGGCAGCGGCCACGACCATGCGCGTGCCGACCGTGATCTCGCGGGAGGCTAGTTCATCCACCCATTCAAAATAGAGGCTTCCGAACGGCCGGGCAATGTTCGGGGCGACATATCGTTTCAGCCAGTCGGGTAGGGTGAGGCCTGGCCGTCTCATCCTACCACAATGCGCCCGGCAGGACATTCTGCAGAAAGGCCCCGGCGTGACCGGGGCCTCATGTATTGGTGCGAAAGGGGGGACTCGAACCCCCATGGGTTGCCCCACTGGATCCTAAATCCAGCGCGTATACCAGTTCCGCCACTTCCGCAGAGTATGGATGCAACTATATAGCAGGCGGGAATTTCAGAGTACAGGATTTGTCGGTCCCGTGCCCAATAGCCAGAACGGTGGTGCCTGTAGCGGAACATGCCTTCCGGGAGTACCGCCTGATCGTCACAGTGCTCAAGTAATGTTCAGTACAGGGGTACCGTGCGCCGGACGATTGATCGTTGACGTTTCAGGTGAATGGCGCTAACTTGGGTCACAAGCGCTTACGCAACATGGGGCGGCTCCTCCCGCGGAGCCCAAATGGAGGGCTAGGTAGATGCGCTTGGTGCGAGGGCTGCTCGCGGCCATGTTTAGACTATCCCCGTTGTTGATCCTGCTTGGACTGGGTCTGTCCGGTTGTGGTAATGACTCCATCACCGACAGCCCACCGATCGCCCAGGATACGGCGCTCACGGTCGATGACTTCGAGACGGCCACATCCTGCCAGAGTTGCCACCCTGATCAATTTGAGCAGTGGTCCGGCTCCATGCACGCCTATGCGCTCAAGGATCCCACCTTTGCGGCCCTCCGCGAGATCGGTCAGAGTGCCTACATCAACGCGCTGGACGGCGCATGTATCCAATGCCACTCGATCGTAGCGCGAGAAACGGGTGCCCTGCCCTGGGGTCCGTACGATTTCGATGCCCTGCCGCCCCAGGTACAGGAAGGCGTGGGCTGCGACGTTTGCCATGTGGTGTCGGGCATCCGCAGCCTTTCCAACGCGGATTTGATCTTCTCGCCGGGCGCGACGAAGTTTGGAACGATCCCTGACCCGGTGCCGAACGTAGCACACGAATCCGAATTCAACTCGCTGTACTCCTCGTCCGAGTACTGCGGAAGCTGTCACGATCTGGTTACCGGCGACGGTCTGCAGCTCGAGGCTGTGTTCCGCGAGTGGCGGGCCGGGGGCTTCGCCGTCACGGGCAAGACCTGCAACGACTGTCACATGCCGGCCTACCAGGGTTCGGCCACACCCGGTGGTCCCGTGCGCACACTGCACGACCACAGCATGGTGGGTGCGGACCTGGCGCTGATTCCATTTCCAAACCAGGCCAGGCAGCATCAGTTGGTCACGGACATGCTTCGTTCCGCACTGACCGTCGAAGCGGACGTCCCCCTTACTGTCGCGGCGGGTGACACGATCGACCTGCAGGTGCGGCTCATCAACGACCTGACCGGGCACAATGTGCCTTCGGGTGTCCCCTTCATCCGCCAGATGTGGATCGCGATCGAGATCATGGACGGCACCAACCTGATCTACACCACGGGTGATCTCGATGCCAATGGAGATCTCAAAGACGAGAACAGCGCCTTCGCCGAGCGGGATGAGGACCTGTTCAACGCGCAGGGGACCATGTTCAGGGCGGACAGCGTGAAAACGGGCCTCACGTGGGAGGCCCGCTACCTGGACAATCCGAGCATCGTCGCCGGTGAAACCCGACCGGTCGATTACCGCATCCCGATCCCGCCGGGCGCCACCGGACCGTTGCGCGTAGAGTTGAAGCTGCGTTTTCGGTCATTCCCGCACTACGTGATCCGGGGACTCGGCCAGGATGCGTTGTTGCCGATCCCCATCATCGATATGTGGGAAGACAGTCGCACGGTCGCCATCCTCTAGCGAACACGGGGAGCAACCGCGATGGCCATGGATGGACAAAGGCACTAACAGAGAATACAGATCAGGGAGCAGATAGATGCAATTCCGGGACAGACGTGGATGGGCGGCGATCGCATGCCTTTTCCTAGCGATCGGATGGTTGACCGTCGGTTGTGGCGACGACGAACTGGTGAACCCCGTGCCCGGCGGTCCGGACGGGCGTCTCTATGTGCTCAATCAGACGGACACTACGATTTACGTGTACGACACGCGCACGCTCACGCGCATAGATTCGCTGCACTCAGTCGTGGCCAAGCCCCATTACATCGAATTCGCGCCCGACGGACAGAAGTTTTACATCACGACGCTGGAGACCAGCGGTCACATGGCCCGGTACACCACGACAGGCAACGCGTTTGACACCTCCATCGGCATGCGGCCGGCCGTACAGCCGTCGGCCATCGCCATCACGGCCGACAACCAGTTCGGCTACATCTGCAACTTTTCCTCGCCGTCGACGCGAACGGAGATCCACAAGTACAACCTCGTCACCATGCAGTGGATCAAGCAGCTGCAGGCGGGCGCTATCACGCACGACATCAAGATCACCTCGGACGGTAAGGTTATGATCGCGTGCAATCGCAACACCGACGACCTGACCCTCATATACACGGACGTCGACTCACTGACGTTCGTCGCGGTTGGGGCGCAGCCGTCCCTTCCCGGACAGCAGATCTACGGGCCCTTCGGCGTGGCCATCGACCACAAGGACTCGCTGGCCTTCATCGCGTGCATGGATGCGCTGCAGGTGCGTTGGCTCGACATCGCCACACGGACGATCGTCGACTCGATCGCGATTCCTGTGAACACCGCCGGCACACTGATTGCCGGCCCCACGCTCATGGCCGTGTCACCCGACGATGACGTCGTGTTTGTCAGCACCCGTCAGGGCAACTCGGTGGTGGTCTTTCGAGTTTCTACCAAGACGATTCTCGCCGACATCCCGCTGGAGACACCGAGTCCTTTCGGCATTACGATGTCCGACGATGGGTCCCGAGTGTATGTCGCCTGCATCAACAAGACCATGCAGCCCGGCAGGGTCTACGTCATCGACGGCCATTCGTATGTGAAGACCGATTCCATCGACGTCGGCCGCAACAGCTTCGGTCTGATCTGGCAGCCCGCACCCTGATGGCCCGCCCCTGCCCTCTTGACAAATGTGGGCGCTGCGGATATAGTCTACTTCTGGATCAACCAATAGTGGCAACCATCAAGGGGGACACATGGCTGTGACTCTAGAACCGGGGAATTACTACCGCCTTCCCTGGAGCCTGACGGACAACGCGATTTCGTGGCTCGAACCCACATGGAAGTGCAACATCTACTGTGACGGCTGTTATCGCATTAATGATCCGCGTGGCCACAAGACGCTGGAGGCGATTTCCGCAGAGCTGGACGTCTTCGAGCGATTCCGCAAAACCGACGGTGTCTCGATTGCGGGCGGCGATCCACTGACCCACCCGGACTGCGTGGAAGTCACGAGCATGGTCGCCAAGCGCGGCCTCAAGCCGATCATCAACACCAATGGTGTCGCGCTCACCCCGGAGATGCTTCACGACCTCAAGAAAGCGGGCGCCAAGGGATTCACCTTCCACGTGGACAGCGGACAGCACCGTCCCAACTGGAAGGGCAAAAGTGAGCTCGAACTCTGTGAAGTACGCCTGAAGTTTGCGGAGATGCTGGCCCGCGAGGGCGGCCTCACCTGCTCCTTCAACTCGACGGTCTATCCCCACACCCTGGACACCGTACCCGATCTGGTGGCCTGGGCTCAGGAGCATATCGATATCGTTCACGTAATGGTGTTTATCGCGTTCCGGTCAGCCGCCATGGACGGTCGCTTTCAGTACTACGCCGGTGGCGAAAAAGTCGACCTCGAAGGACTACCCTACATCAAGTCGTCAGAGCGTCCGGTGGAGACCACGTCCAACGACCTTTACGAAAAGATCCAGCAGCGCTGGCCCGACTTTGACAGTGCGGCGTACCTCAACGGCACGCACAAGCCGGACTCGTTCAAGTGGCTGCTCTCGGGCCGCATCGGCACGGCCAAGCAGATCTACGGCTACGTCGGGCCCAAATTCATGGAGGTGGCGCAGATGTTCTACCACCTCAAGCATGACCGCTACCTTGCCTACACCGATCCCAAGGTGCATCGCCGGGGCCGCGGTATGCTCTGGGCGTCGATCTACGATCGCAAGACCAAAGCGATTCGCAATCGCTGGCTTGGCGCGGTGCTGCGCAATCCTCTGAACCTGTTCAAGCGACTGCACTTCCAGTCGATCATGATCATCCAGCCCGTGGACATCCTGGACGACGGTATGCACAACATGTGCGACAGCTGCCCGGACATCACCGTCCACGAGGGTGAACTGGTCTGGTCATGCCGGTTGGAAGAGAAGATCAAGTACGGGCGCTTCATGCACACCGTACCGCGCGAGCAGGAGCACCCCGAAGAAGAAAAGACGGTCGAGCGCAAGAGCGAACCTGCGCCCGAGCTGCCGCTGACCTAGCAGGGTGCTAGGGTGTGCCGGGCGGCACGTTCGTCCAGCCGATCAACCGCGCCGAGATCCTCCAATACCCGTAGTGGTCATCTGCGTTCTTCGGACGTACGTCTTCGACCGTGAAACGAATCGTGTGTTCCCCGGCCGCGAAATGATCGGTCAGATCCAACTCCAGCGGCTTGACCACATCTCCCGGGCACCATCCTGACCGGCTGAAGTCCGACGACCAGTAGCCGTCGGACCACTTCTTGCAGTAAGGGTTGATGGCGCGGTAGTTCCCGCAGTCGTCGCGCCACGGCCGGTAGCGGTACACCACCGCGTCGTCCACACGAATCACGTGGTCCTTGGGCTCGAACTCATCGGCGCCACGACCGTCCGTGCAGTGGCCGCTGACGAGGTACTGCAAATACACGCGCTCCAACCCCTGCGGCACCGTGACGCCCGCTTCTATTCCGGCGTCACCCGCTCCCTCATGAGTATAGGAAGGCTCGAAGATTACGCTCTGCACCCACGCGGGCTTCACCGCCGTCGTGTCGGGAACAAAGTGCAGTGAGAGGGACACGTGCCAGGCCGGAGCGACCCAGGTGTCGAT
>JAUVRN010000427.1 GCA_030597645.1 Candidatus Zixiibacteriota bacterium | reverse complement strand
TGCGGCCATAGCGCGCCTGTGCGGGCAGCGCCGTGACATCCTCGTAGCTCGGCGGCGGTTTGCGCAGGGACAGCACGAATTCGGCGATCCGGTCGATCTCGCCGGGCGACAGCCCGCCGCCGGCACCCCAGGCGGTCATGATCGACGAACCCGAACCGGAGATGACGGCGCTAAGAAACTCGTGGTCGGCGATGGCGAGAAACTTCGGGTTGCCGAGCGCCGGTCCCATCTTGCCCAATTCAGGGCGGTTGGTGCCGTCGCCGCGTTTGCCGTGGCAGGCGGAGCAGTACCGCATGTAGAGGTCACGTCCCGGCTCGTCCAGCTCCACACCGGAGGATGCGAGCATGCCGGCCGGTATCGAGTGCTCCTGCAGAGACTTGAGGTACACGGCGAGATCCAGCGCTTCGCGTTTGGACAGACCGTAATCGATCATCTGCGAAGAATCGGGCTGGAGCTTGGGCTGATACACCGCTTCGTAAATGTAGGCGAGGTTGACATTGCCCCGGAACATCTCGATCAGCTCTTCGGCGTGATCGGCGTGGGGTCGCTTGAGATGAAACGAGGCCTGCCCGATGGTGGTCAGGTCGGGTCCCAGCGTACCGCCGCGGCCCTGCACCTTGTGACAGCCCTGGCAGCCGTTCTCGGTGAACAGGCGCCATCCGCGCTGGTAGGCGCCGGAGAGGATCGGCATGTCCGTGCGATGACACCGGGCGCAGTTGGCCTCCAGGTACGGTGAGAGCAGCACCGGCTCTTCCCAAAACTCGATGTCGTGCGCCAGCGCCGCCTCTGAGGATGTGGCGCGCCCCTGACCGTCGTGGCAGATGGTGCATCCGAACCGCGTCTGATCGTGATCCTCGAGGTAGTTGCCCGGGTGGGTGGCCAGAGGCTGCGGCAAGTCGGCGGCACGCGGATCGGTGATGCCGACGTGGCAGATCACGCAGCGGTCGATCCGGTCGATCTTGGGCAGTACGAGCTGCCTGTAGTCGACGCGAAACTCAGCTTCGTCGTCGATCGATTCGATAAACTCCGCATACTCACGCTGATGCCGGCGCCACTCCGGCGTCAGGTACTCCTGCGCCGCACCGAACAGTAGCAGCACGATGATGATGGTACTGGCCACAAACATGTAGGTTCGCATCGCCATCTCCCTCAGTGCGCCGGCCAGAGCGACGGCCACCAGTAGAAGTCCCAGTTGGGTCCGCGGTGAACCGTAGCGAAGTACGTGAGAATGACAAATCCGACCAGAAAACAGGTAAAGACCGCCACGGCGGACAGGCGTGTGGAACCCGTCTGTTTGAGAATGCGCAGCGACCACCAGACGATGAATGCGGTGAGTATGGTGCCCGGGTTAACGGCGATGACGACCAGTTGTGAAATACCCGGGAACCAACTGCGCAGCCAGCCGAAGTTGACGGTAAACACGAGCATGGCCACGCAGAGCACGGTGGAAAAGATCAGGGAGCGCTTGAAGACATCCCGTTCCCCGCGGTCGGGGAACCAGAGGCCGTCTTCACCCGGTCTCCGGTCGAGAAAGGGGATCAGCATGAGGCCGAGCACGACCGTCGCCGGGATGACGACGCCCCCCATGAACGCGGAATAGGAAACCAGTTCCTGCAAACCCAAAAAGTACCACGGGGCCTTGGCCGGGTTCTCGGGCACCGCCGCATTGGCCGCTTCCTTGAGAGGTGCATCGAAAAACAGCCCCAGGAAGATCAGCCCGGCCAGAACCAGGGCAAAGATGGCCATCTCGGCCTGAAAGAGATTCGGCCAGGAGGGGACCGTCTGTTCCGGACCGCGCTTCACGTTGTTGCTCTTGCCTTTGGCCAGACACTTGATCCCGTGCGTCTTGCCCTCCCGGGGAAAGGCCATCTCCGCGCGATCGTCTCGCGGTGTGCCCACCAGCATCTCCTCGGTGATCTTTGCCGGTCTCGACATGCCGCCGTCCTTGCGGATTCGCCAGAAGTGCACACCCACCAGCGCCGTCAGCGCCAGCGGCAGGAAAACGCAGTGGAGGAAGTAAAACCGGATCAGCGCCTCTTCGCCCACGATGTCTGCACCAAGCAGCAGCCTCTTCTGCAGACCTCCGATGTCGAGCCAGCCCGTCACGCCCAGCGCGTTGGTCAACTCCTGCGGAGACGCCGCGATCTGCGTACCGATGGTGGTGGCCCAGAACGCGAGCTGATCCCAGGGCAGAAGATAGCCGGTAAACGAGAGCCCCAGTGTGAGCGAGAACAGCAGCATGCCGATCATCCAGTTGAACTGTCGGGGCGCCCGGTACGAGCCGGTGAAAAAGACGCGCGCCATGTGAAGGATGACGGTAGCCACCATGCCGTGTGCGGCCCAGCGGTGCACGTTGCGCATGAGCCGGCCACCCGGGACCGCAAAGTGGATGTCCTTGATCGAATCGTACGCGCCCGCCACCGAAGGCTTGTAGTACACCATGAGCAGCACACCCGTTACGGCGAGAATGGCGAAGAGCACGGTCGTGGCCACGCCCAACCCCATGGTGAAACTCCTCTTGAAATTGTAGCGATGCGTGCGAACCGAGTGGATGTGCAGAAACAGGTTGCCGAATACCGACTGAGACGCCGCACGAGCCGACGTGCGGGGACCGTGCCGAACCGTCGCTTCCTTGATGCTCCGGGGCAAACGCCGGATGTTGGCCTTGAACGCTTCCAGGCCTTCCGTCTGCTCCTCGACCGCGGGTTCAGGCATAGAGCGGCTCCTTGGTGCCGGGCTTCACCGAGTCGTCCATGTCGACGGCAAGCTGGCCCGACGGCAGACGGGTGATCCGGTACCACACCAGGGCGCTG
>JAUVRN010000337.1 GCA_030597645.1 Candidatus Zixiibacteriota bacterium | reverse complement strand
AGAGGTAGCTGTAGGGGGCTGATTCCCACTAGAGGTGTCGTGACGGGTGCGGGTGCCGGTCCGGACATGCTGGGCCGGGTATAGATGGGAACCGACGGCCTTCAGTCGGGCGGCGGTGGTTGCTTGGTCAGGGTGGCTCCGAGACTTCAGCCGTACATACCGAGACGTCTACGTAGCGGAACAGGCCTGCCTCCTGCGCGTGCTCCCGTAATCGCTTGAATCCGGCGCACGCGGGGCACAGATTTAGCCTCCGGGTGCCCTTCGTGTCGCAGATCCGATCACTTCGAGACCGCTTTGTCCGCTGGGAACGCCAGCTTTCACCGCTGCAGATCAGCGTGATCTACGCCCTGCTGGCCGGGCTGTGGGTGCTTATATCCGACGAAATCGTCTCCCCCCTCGTGACCGATGCCGCGCTCCGCGTCCGCATCGAGATCCTCAAGGATGTGCTGTTCGTCGTCGTGTCCGCCGCTCTGTTGTTCGGCCTCATCAGTCGCCTGATGCAGAAGGTACGGCGCTCCGAATCGCAGCTTGCGCACACCGATCGACTGGCGTCGATGGGCACCATGGCGGCATCCGTGGCGCACGAGGTCAACAACCCGCTCACCACGATCAAAGTGCTCATTCACACGATTCGGGACAAAACACCTGCGGATGATCCGAATCGCAAGGATTTCGATATTGTCCTGGACGAGATCGACAAGATCCGGGCACTGATCCTCCGTTTCCTTCAGTTCGCTCGTCCAGGCGAACCGGAGCTCTCCGACATCGACCTGGAAGATGTGAGCCGGCGTGTCGTCAAACTCGTGCGACCCCAGGCGGCCACGCGCGGCATCGAGATCTCGGAAGCGTACACGGAACGCACTGGTCCACTCCGTGCCGACAGCACGCAACTCGGCCAGGTGCTTCTGAACATCCTGCTCAATGCCGTCGAAGCCACGCCCAACGGCGGACACATTGCTGTGGCCGCGGCGGCTGCGGACCGGATGGTGGAGCTCCGCGTACACAACTCCGGCGAACCGATCGACACCGATCTGTGCAAGCGCATTTTCGAGCCTTTCTTTTCCACCAAGGCACAGGGCACCGGGCTCGGTCTCGCCATCGCCTCCGCCATAGTCGAAAAACATCAGGGTCGAATCTGGGCCGAGCCGGGCGAGGATGGCGGTACCGCCCTGCGTGTACGCCTGCCACAGTTCCTGGGAGACGATGATGCATCGCGTGCTGGTCATTGACGACGACAAGAATCTCCGCTTTGCGTTCCGGCGCATGCTCGACCCGGATACGCATGACATCGATGAGGCGGCCTCGGGCGACGACGCGCTGAGGCAGATCCGTCCCGGTGCGTACTCCGTGATCTTTCTGGATCTGCGGATGCCCGGATCATCCGGCCTGGATGTGCTGCCACGCATCCGCGAAGTGGACCCCAAGGTCCCGGTGATCATGATCACGGCCTTCGGCGGTACCGAAGACGCGATCGAGGCGGTACAGCGCGGGGCGTATGACTTCGTGCTCAAGCCGTTCGAGGTGGAACACATCCGCCGCCTGGCTGCTCAAGCGGTGGACGCGTACCGGCTCCAGACGCGACGTGTAGAGGTGGGCTCCGACGAGCGCGAGCCCGAACTTCCCGATACCGATACGCGGATCGGGCGCTCGCTGGCCATGCAGGAAGTGTACAAGCAGATCGGACATGTGGCCGCCAGCGACGCGACGGTGCTCATTCTCGGGGCGTCGGGGACGGGCAAGGAACTGGTGGCGCGTGCCATCTACCAGCACTCGCCGCGAGTCGACCATCCGTTTCTGGCCATCAACTGCGCCGCCATCCCGGAGGGCTTGCTGGAGAGCGAGCTGTTCGGCCACGAAAAGGGCGCTTTTACCTCCGCCGATCACCGCCGGCTGGGCAAGTTCGAGCGCGCAAACGGCGGGACGCTGTTTCTCGATGAGATCGGGGACATGAGCCCGGGCACGCAGGCCAAGATTCTGCGCGCGTTGCAGGAGGGGATGATCGAACGAGTCGGTGGCAACGACCCGGTCCGGGTGGACGTTCGTGTGATTGCCGCGACCAATCGTGACGTCCCCCAGTTGATAAAGAGCGGCCAGTTTCGCGAGGATCTCTACTTTCGCCTCAACGTCTTCACCATCGCTCTGCCGTCCCTGGCCGAGCGCCGCGACGACATTCCCCTGCTCGTGCGCTATTGCGTGCAGCGCGGCAACGTCCGCCACGGCAAGAAGGTCACGCACATTCCCGACGAGACGATGCGCAAGCTCACGGCTCACACCTGGCGTGGCAACGTTCGGGAACTCGAGAATGTCATCGACCGTGCCCTCATCGTATCGGCCGGGAATACGCTTCTGCCGGAGTCGATTACCTTCGCCGCCGACAGCACCGGCGCCGTCCGAGGCGATGCGCTTTCAGCCACACGCCTGCTCGACCAGCTGTTCGAGCGACTGCGCAGCAGCTTCGAGCACGGGGACGGCAAACCGATCCTCGAACTGCTCGAAGCCGAAATGCTGGCAAGGGCCCTCCAGGCCACTGACGGCAACCAGGTCAAGGCGGCCAAACTGCTCGGGATATCGCGTCAGACGCTGAGAAAGAGGCTCACCGACGAGAGCGAAGCTCCGCCGCACGAACCCGGGCCGTTCGGGGTCTGAGGGTCGGCCATCGCGAGGGGCGACGCATGGGCGTTCGCAGATGACGTGCGATCATGGGAGCCGAAGGCGTTGGACGCCGCGAATGTCAGATCGAGGTTACGCCGGTACGGCCTGCGTTTCGCGCAGGCAGGCGTACAGATGATCGGCATGGCCGGTGATCGCGCGTAGCTGATCGGCGAGCTTCGTCCTCTTGCGGGCTTTCCCATACGGGAGTTCCTGGAAGGTGATCACGTCCGCGTGTGCCTGCAGCATCATGGTTGCGGGTAGTGCCGCAAGTGACTCCCACGTGGATGCCGACACGCTGCGCTCGATCTGGCGCGGATTCGCTGCGTAAAGACGATATTTTTCCCGGAAGCCCGGGCAGCGGCGGGGCGTGACTTCCGACATGCCGGTGCCGGCCACCACGTGCTCGAGCAGTTTCGCCACCATGTTTTTAAGGAACCCCGGCAGTTTCAGATTGGGCATGAGGGCGAAAGGGGGCAGGATCTGATGTCGCAGAACCATCGCGTACTGGATGGAGTTGTCGCGCTGGTTCTTGATCACGTTGTATCGGTAGAGGTCGTAGTCCCCGCCGACGTGCAGGTAGACGTTGCGCAGCTTCGCGGGGCCCTTGCGGGCCGCGCAGGTGATCGAGAGCTTCTCTTGGAGTTCAGGGCTCACGGTACGCAGCGCCTGGAAACCGAATTGGCGGAAGGTACGCTTCTGCTTCTCCTGGTACTCTTTGGCCAGGCGTATGATCCCCACCACGATAACGGCGGCGCTGGCGATGACGGCCACCGT
>JAUVRN010000359.1 GCA_030597645.1 Candidatus Zixiibacteriota bacterium | reverse complement strand
GATGCTGATCGTGCCCGCCGCATCGGTCCCTGCACTCACCTTGGCGTTGGTCATCTCCTTGATTTCGCAGGTGATGCGGTCGCCGTTGACCAGCCACACGGTATCCACCTTGGGGTGCGCCCACGCAGGAGCGGTCGCCATCAGAATCACCGCGACCGGGATGAACGGGAGTATGCGCGTGAGCATACGGCCGAATCTATGGATGGGCGTCATGCAGCGCAAGCCGGTCCGTAGCGGCACTAGTAGGACCAGGCGATGGATGTAACGATGCCGAAGTCCGCTTTGGCAGCACCTTCCGTAGCGGGCTGGCTGTCGTAATTGGTGTAGTACGACACGTCGAGATAGAAGTCCTTGACGAGTTCGTAGCGGAACTTGATATCGAAGTCGATACGATGGCGCCCGTCCTCCGTCAGGCTGGGGAAATACGTCAACGTGGTATTGATATCCGACTTGGGTGACGTGTACTTGAACAGGGAGTAGTTGACCCGGAATACGCCCTCCGCACTCTGCGTCACCTGAGATGTATCCGCCGTTCCGATTTCGTTGTTTAGCGCCACGCCCGCCGTCAGCAGCATGGTGTGCACATTGGTGCGAAACGGCGTCATGCCCGCGGTCAGGGCGAAGATCGCCCGCCGCAGCAAGCCGATCTCGTCGTTGCGCTGGAGCGCGCTTGAAACCGATCCGATCAGCTGTTTCTTCGTCAGCCGATAGTAGGCGATGGAGAAGTCCTCACGCCGGGCCGTCGTGTCCGACTCGCTGCGCCCTGTGATAATCGTCTTGGCCTTGAGGTCGACGATATCCCTCTCGGTCTTGTAAACATTGGTCCAGTCGAGGGTGAGCTGGGCCACGCCGCTGGCACGGGTGTAACTGAATCCGAGACTCAGAGATCCGTCCCAGCGAGACCAGAAGGTCTCGTGCACAGAGGAGATGTCGACGATGTCGGCGGACGCTACGCGCACCGTGTCCTGCGCACGCCGGATATAGAGATGCGGATCGGTCGGTTCGCGCACGATGCTCCCGAAGAAGCGTTCGCCCAGCCGGGTCTCTACCCGGAAGTAATAGCTGCTGTAGAGAGCGGCAATGTTGCGCCATTTGATCTCGATCGTGCCCATGTCATGGGTCTTGACCGTCAGCTTGGCATGCACGAGCTCGATGATTTCGCACACCACCTTGTCACCGCTGTCGGTCCAGACCGTGTCGGTCTTGGGCCGGCCCGCCCAGGCGGATTCCGCAGCCAGCAAGAACACGGTCATACCGAGGAGAGCCAGCAGGCGAAGCATGAGCGGCCCAAGGTAATCGGCGGGGCACGTCCCGGCACCCGCCCCGGGCTGACCGTATGCACGGTTGCTCCATTGGCTGATCCGCGATATCATTGCCACTGAATCCAGAGCCTTATTCAGAAAGCCATCGAGTGCGTACTCATCCGTCCAGGTCGTTTTGTGGCCACGTCGCGACGGCAGCGGTCCTGCTACTTGCAGGACTTGCCGCGCTCCCCCCGTCGACCGCCCGGGCGCAGATCGGTGCCCCGACATCCGGGCAGACCCCGCCGGCAGTCGAAGAGCCGCGCGGTCCACAGCCGCTCCCGGCGTCACAGATTTCACTCAAGGCCGAGGAGACTGCCGCGGTACTCAAGTCCCTTCGGGATCGGCCCGATCTGCTGGATGAAATCGAGGACATTCGCACCAGCGTGCCGGGGGCGCTGGGGCAGTACCAGGACTTGCTGCGACTCACGGAGGAGGCGTTGTCTGCCTCCGCGTCCCCCCGACGGGCGGAGGACCTGAAGCGACGCTGGAGGAGAGTCGAAGAGCGAATCGAACGGTGGTCGTCCCAGGTCAGCAAACGGGCACAGTCTCTCGATCGCGACCTCGAAACGCTCCAGGCCCTGCGTGCCGTGTGGGAGTTGACGGAGGCGGCGGGTGAACAAGCCGAATTGCAGGAAGCACAGCTCACCATCATTACGAATTCGGTGCAGGCGATCCGTGAGCTCGAGAAACGCTTTGGCAATCGACGCTCGGAATTGCTTTCGCTACAAGATCAGCTCAGAAGCGCCACTGATCTCATCGATGCCGGCCTGACTCAATTGGATGCGTATCGCCAGGAGTACACGGCCCGGCTGATGCAGGCGGATGCGGAGCCGTTCTGGACGATGATGATGGACCTGCCACCTCCCACGGACCACCTCGCGCACTTTCAGCATGTATGGCGGGACAATGTCGATGACCTCAGGGAGTTCGTCGCACAATACCGGCGGGAGTTGACCCGGCACGGCCTGCTGTTCGTGGCACTACTGTTGTCGCTGTTACGGTTGCGCTACCAGTATCGCCGCCAGGAGTTGGCCGACTCACCGGCCGAGGCGGTTCGCCGGGTCATCGACAGGCCCTTCTCCGCAGCGCTGGCCGTAAATCTGACGTTGGTCATGGTTTTATTCCAGGATGCGCCGCGCATCGTGGACGATGTCGCGCTGGTGTTGGTACTGGTTCCGCTGTTCCGGATTCTACCCCCGGTGTTCCCCAGCGGCGTGAGGCGCCAGTCGGTGATCCTGGCCGGGCTGGTCCTGGCGGCGCGTGTAGAGGACATGCTGACCTTCTTGTCGCCACTCCAGCGCCTGGTGCTGCTCCTGATCACCAGTCTCGCCATCTGGGGCGCCTATCACAGCTGGCGTAGTTCCAGTGACCCCGAACTTGCGGACGGCGTGCTCGGCCATCGCTATGTGCGAGTGGGACTCGTCCTGATAATGGTGGAGCTGGCGGCCGCGCTCATAGGTAACTTGCTGGGATATGTTACGCTCTCGGGCTCCTTGACGAATGCGGCGATATTCTCTGCCTTCGCAGCGGTCATTCTGTTCGCAGTATACCATGTGGTGTCCGGCATTATCTGGATCGTCCTGGCTACACCCTGGGCACGGCGGCTGCGCCTGGTCGAGCGCAACGCCAAACTCATTCACCGGCGCAGCACGTCAATCGTGGGCTGGGTGCTGGGCATTTACTGGCTCGTAGTATCGCTGGACCTTCTCAAGCTGCGGTTCGTGGTAGTCGATGGCATCTGGTATGTGCTGACGGCGCAACTCCGCTTTGGCGACGTGGGCGTATCACTGTGGGATCTAGCGAGTTTCATCATCATCGTATGGGCCGCGTTCACCCTGTCGCGCCTCATTCGCTTTATTCTCGAAGAGGACATATATTGGCGATTTCGGGTCGCCCGGGGTATACCGCACGCCGTGTCGACCAGCCTGCACTACATCATCGTCCTGGTAGGCTTCACTCTCGCCATGG
>JAUVRN010000115.1 GCA_030597645.1 Candidatus Zixiibacteriota bacterium | reverse complement strand
TCCAAAGGAAAAGGCGGCCACAGGGGACCGCCTTTCCACCTACCGGGGATACAGAAAGAAACCTAGTTGTTCGTGGACTCCTCGGCCAGATCGGCGGCGACCAGGTTCATCGGGCCCGAATCGCCTGTACACAGCTCACCGGAAGTCGCGCTGGCGAACATGGCGTCGGATTCCTTGGCGTCGAGGGCCTGGGCGGACTTGATCATGGTCGTCCACTGGGCCTCGGTGTATGAACCGCAGCTACCGTCGGCCAGCTTGCCGGCCAGCATGTCGGCGTCCACCGTACGGCAGTCGATCCCGCAGTGAGCAAGCTTGGCCAGCGTGGCCTCGGCGGACAGGAGCTCGCCGTCGGCCTTGGCATACGAAGCCTTGGCGGCCTCGGTGCACTGCGCGGAGGCGGTGGTGGATTTGGCGGAGTAATTGCAGGTAGCGCCGGCGTTGACCTGCTTGGCGCTGGCGGTCTTGCCGGAGGCGCAGCAGCCTGCGCTCACGGTGGTGGCGTTGGCCTTTTCGACCTTGGCGTCGGCCTGGGTGGCGTCGACCTTGTCGGTCGTCTTCTGGGCGTGCGCGGCACAGCCGTCACACGCGCTGGCCTGATTGATGCCCCACACGCCGCCGGCGATGAGTGCCACGACGGCCACGATGCCCAACAGATTCTTGTAGCGCTTCACGATGACTCCTTCTCTGGGATCCTGCCTTTGATCCTGTCTAACCAGTTGAGTTCTCTAGAGGTTTCAAAAATGTTCCAAGGACCAGGCCCGCAGGGCTGCGGCCCGCCCGAATGGTCAGAAACTTATACGTTTCAACGCGCAAAACGTAGATAAATATCCCAAAAAGTACGCTTTCCACTTTGCCTGACACGTTACCTGCTGGCAATCAACAGGTTACGAGCTTGCCCTGCGATCGTCCCACTCGCTCCGGAGGAGCGACATCGAGTTCAGATCGTGGTAATCTCCGTCCCGGTAGATCCGGTGACGGAGCGTCCCCTCGGATACGAAGCCGAGCTTCTCGTAGATCGCCTGGGCCCTCGGGTTGACAGGCAGGACCGTCAGGTAAATCATGTGCAGGTTGAGATGAGCGAATCCGTAGTCGATCAGAAGGGCCGTCGCCTCCCGGGCGTACCCCTTGCCCCACTCCGACTTACGGCCGATGACGATGCCCAGCTCGGCGTGGTGCTCCACGGGGTGGATCTTGAAGAGACTGCAGCCTCCCAGGTAGTTGCCGGCCACCGTCTCGATCACATAGTGAACTTCGGTGCTCGAAATCTTGGACCGGGCTTCGATCCAGTCCTGCTCAATCTCCCGCGTCATCGGGTAGCGACCCGTGAGGAGGGTGCGCGTCACCTCTGGATCATTGATCCAGATCATGATGTCGTCGACATCTTCGGCGCGGACGGGTCTGAGACGAACTTTTTTTCCTTCGAGGATCATAGCATGCGCTCCTGAATCGGCCCAAGATATACAGCAAGGCGACGACGAAAGGCGCGTTTGATGAAGGGCACGCGCCTGCCGATTGATGAAGGCCGCTCGCCTGCCGATTGATGAAGGCCGCTCGCCTTCCGAAACAGAGAATATGTCGCAGTTTCCCTTGCGGCCCGGCGCGTGGCCCATCAATTTGGATACACGTTCGAACGATTCGCTCCCGCGACCCGTATCATGAACACATCAGGCCACGCGGCCCAACTCGCACTCGTAAAGGAAGCGCTCACATGTGTGGTATCGTAGGCTACGTAGGCCCTCGTAAGGCAGTACCCATCCTCATGGAAGGGCTCAAGCGGCTGGAATACCGCGGCTACGATTCGGCGGGCATCGCTCTGCAGGAGCCGAACGGCCTTCTCCACGAAAAATTCGCCGGCAAGATCAGCGTCCTCGATGAACATCTCGCCGGCCGCACCTTCGACTCGGTGTGCGGCATAGCCCACACGCGCTGGGCCACACACGGCGAACCCAACGACACCAACGCGCACCCGCACACGGACTGCCACGGCAAGATCGCCGTCGTCCACAACGGCATCATCGAAAACTACCGCGCCCTGCGCGAACTGCTGGGCAACAAGGGCCACCGCCTGACCACGGACACCGACACCGAGGTGATCGCGCACCTGGTCGAGGAATACTACGAGGGCAACCTGGTAGAGGCAGTCCGCACGGCACTGTCTCAGGTGGAAGGCACCTACGGCATCGCGGTCCTGTCACAGGACTCACCGGACGAGATCGTCGTGGCGCGCAACGGATCGCCGCTGGTCGTGGGGGCCGGCGACAACGAAAACCTCGACGCCTCCGACGTATCCGCACTGCTGCAGCACACCAAGCAAGTCATCTATCTCAACGATCACGAACTGGCCGTAGTCACGCCCGACGGCATCTCCGTGTCGACCCTTGAAAACGTCCAGGTGACACCCAAGATCGAGGAGATCTCGTGGTCTCTCGGGCAGATCGAAAAGAGCGGCTACCCGTACTTCATGCCCAAGGAGATCCCCGAGCAGCCCACGACGATTCGCATGGCCACGCGCGGTCGTCTCAACCACGATGCGGGCACGGCGCGCCTCAACGGCATCGCCATGAATCTGGACGAGCTCAACCGCATCAACCGTGTCATCATCACCGCCTGCGGTACGTCGTGGCACGCGGCCCTGATCGGCGAACACCTGCTGGAAGACGTGGCGCGCATCCCGGTGGAAGTGGAGTATGCCAGCGAGTTCCGGTACCGCTCCCCGATCGTCCCCAAGGACACCATCGTCATCGCCATCAGCCAGTCGGGCGAAACAGCCGACACCCTGGCCGCCGTCCGTGAGGCCAAGCTCAAGGGCGCCACGGTGCTGGGCATCGTCAACGTAGTGGGCTCCACCATTGCGCGCGAGACCGATGCCGGCGTGTACATCCACGCGGGCCCCGAGATCGGCGTGGCGTCCACCAAGGCGTTCACGTCCCAGATCACGGTGCTGGCCCTGATCACGCTACTCCTGGGACGGCAACGCAATCTCTCCCTGGAGACCGGCCGCAACTTGATCCATGACCTGGAGAGCATTCCTGAAAAGGCGGAGCAGATCCTCGACAAGACCGATGAGATCCGCAAGCTGGCGGAGGAGTATTCCAAGCACGACAATTTCCTCTACCTCGGCCGGGGCATCAACTTCCCGGTGGCGCTCGAAGGCGCGCTCAAGCTCAAGGAAATCTCCTACATCCACGCCGAGGGGTATCCTGCGGCCGAGATGAAGCACGGCCCCATCGCGCTGATCGACGAAAACATGCCCGTAGTCGTCATTGCGCTGAAGGACGCGATCTACGACAAGGTCGTCAACAACATCCAGGAGATCAAAGCTCGCCGCGGCCGTGTGATCGCCATCGTCACAGAGGGTGACGAACAGGTCTGCCGCCTGGCGGACCACTGCATCGAGACCCCCCACGTGCCGGGGCCGCTGACGCCACTGTTGTCGATCCTGCCCTTGCAGCTGCTGGCCTATCACATGGCTGTCATCCGCGGTTGCAACGTGGATCAGCCGCGCAATCTCGCCAAGAGCGTGACGGTCGAATAGACGACCCCTTCCGGTGGGTGATTCCCTTTGCCCCGGGCCACGGGGGGTGCCATACATCGGCATGGGGAGAGACAGGGCTGGCACATGCTGACACTCGAAGACGAACGCAAATCACTTCTCGATACGGTCGTTAGCACCGGGTTTCACATCTTCTGGGGTGCCCCGCACGCGCAACACAGTCCGGCGCTCTACTGGAATCGCCATCGCAAGCCCGAGATCGAGACCTTTCTCAGCCTCGCCAAGGCCGAGGGTATCACCACGCTGTTCATCGACTGGGATCAGCGCCAGGAGCGCGACCTCGAGTGGATTCGCTCGCTTTCGGACACGGACTACGACAAGTCGTCGCCCGTCGATGTAGACTTGCTGGTGCAGCACGTAGGTGAGATCGGCCGCATTACCGCAGGCTACTTCAAGGACGGGGTGTGCCACATCTATGAGCGCGTGGCCCCCTGGTTCGATGAACTGCTGAGCCTCGAGGAATCGACCCGCGAACGCGGGATCGAGTAGACTAGACGGTAGCCAGGCCCGTATCGATGGGGCCGTGCGCCTCGCCCCGGATGAACTGACGGATGTAGGGATTGTCTGTCTGATCGAGCGACGCCGGCGTCTCTTCCCCGACCATCTTTCCGTCGTGTAGCATATAGATCCGGTCGCCGATCTTGCGCGCCGAGGCGATGTCGTGTGTCACCGCCACGGCCGTGATCCTGAGGCGATCCCGCAGGCGCACGATCAGCTCGTTGATCATGTCTCCGGTGATGGGGTCGAGACCTGCCGTCGGTTCGTCGTAGAGGATGATCTCGGGGTCTCGAGCGATAGCCCGCGCCAGCGCCACGCGCTTCTTCATGCCGCCGGAGAGCTGCGCCGGCATCTTCTCTTCGACATCGGTCAGCCCCACCAGCTCCAGCTTGCGCTGGGCGATCTCGTAGACCTCATGGCGCTTGAGCCGCGTGTGCTCCAGCAAGCCCAGGCCGACGTTGTCCCACACCGGCATACTGTCGAACAGGGCGGCATTTTGGAACAGCATGCCGAACTGCGTGCGGGCCTGCTGCCATTCATCCTGGTTGAACTCCACGGTGTTCTCGCCGTTGATGAGCACCTGCCCCGAGTCAGGCTGCATCAACCCCACGAGATGTTTGAGCAGCACGGACTTCCCCGTGCCCGAACGGCCGATGATGACCACAGTCTCGCCGCGCTCCACGTGGAGAGAACAATCTTCGAGCACTTTCTGCCCGTCGAACGACTTTCGCAGTCCTATGAGGTCGATCATTGTCTGAAGAGCAGTACCGCCACGAGATAGTCCGCGATCAGGATGGACACGCTGGCCACCACTACGGCGCGCGTGGTGGACCGGCCGACACCTTCGGCGCCGCCGGTCGTACCCAGCCCCTGGTAACAGCCAACCAGGGAGATGATCAGGCCGAAGATGCTCGCCTTGAGCAGACCGGCAAAGAGATCACTGATCTTGAAAAAGAGTTTGAACCCCGATATGAATGTCTCCTGAGGAACGCCGAGAAACATCACCGAGACGCCGAGCGCGCCGCCGATCGCGATCAGGTCGGCGAAGATCGTGAGGATCGGCAGCATGATCAGTCCGGCCACCACGCGGGGCACCACGAGGAAGCGAACCGGGTTGATGGCCATGGTTTCGAGTGCATCCACCTGCTCGGTGACCTTCATGCTGCCCAGCTCGGCGGCCATACCGGCCCCCACTCGACCGGCTACGACCAGCGCGGTGAGCACAGGTGCCAGCTCGATCACGATGGCGCGACCCACAGCCGTTCCCAGGTAGCGCATGGGGACGTAGTTCTTGATCTGGTACGCGGTCTGCCACGTCGTCACGGCGCCCACGAATATGGATGTCAGAATGATGAGGGGAAGAGACGTGACGCCGACAAAAGCCATCTGCTCGGCCACGCGGCCGCGGCTCTTGAAGATCGCCGTCCAGTTGGCCAGCACCGCTCCCAGCAACAGCGTGAAGCGGCCGACTGCATGAACGCCGACGACGAGGTAGTGTCCTAGTAGACTGACCAGCCCGCCCATAATGGTCCCGTCTCAGGAATCCGCTTAGGCGTAGTCTTCCTGGCTCACGTATGCGAGGTTTTCGAAACGCGCAAACTCGCGTACGAAGGCCAGTTTGATCGACCCCGTGGGGCCGTTTCGCTGCTTGGCTATGATAATCTCCGCAAGGTTGGAGATGTCGTTGCCGTCACGGTCGCGGTCGACGCCCATGGCCTGCGCCGGCCGGTACACGAACATGACCACGTCGGCGTCCTGCTCAATGGCACCGGATTCACGCAGGTCGGCCAACTGGGGCTTTTTCTCACCGCCGCGCACCTCGACCTGGCGTGAGAGCTGTGACAGCGCGACCACCGGGACGGACAGTTCCTTGGCCAGCGCCTTGAGCGAACGCGAGATGTGCGAGATCTCCTGCTGGCGCGACTCGACGCGGCCGCCGGAGTGCATCATCTGCATGTAGTCGACGACAATCAGGTCGATGTTGTGCTGCGAACGGAGACGCCGTGCCTTGGCGCGCATCTCCAGCACGGTCAGCGTCGCCGAGTCGTCGATGTAGATCTGCGCCTCCGCCAGCGTGCCCGCAGCGATGCCGAGTCCCTGCCACTCCTGGTCGGGCAGGCGACCGGTGCGGATCGCGTTGGAGTTGACCCGCGCGCGCCCGCAAAGCATGCGCTCGGCCAACTGCTCCTTGGACATTTCCAGCGAGAAGAAGGCGATGCGACGCTTGTCCTCCACCGCCATGTACTCGGCCATGTTGAGCGCAAAAGCAGTCTTGCCCATAGACGGCCGTCCGGCAATGACCAGCAGGTCGCCGGGGTGCAGGCCGGCGGTGAGTTTGTCGAGATCCGCAAAGCCGGTGCTGATACCCGATATCAGCGAACCGGTGTTGTGAAACTCCTCCAGACGCTCGAACGTCTGCGGCAGAATATCGTTGAGACCGACGAAGTCGGTGCGCATGCGCGATTCGGAAATCTGGAAGATCTTGGTTTCGGCCGTGTCGAGCAGGTCGGCCACGTCTTCGGTACCGTCGT
>JAUVRN010000045.1 GCA_030597645.1 Candidatus Zixiibacteriota bacterium | reverse complement strand
TCGCTGGTAGTACCCGACAACTGCAACTACTGCGGTCTGTGCGCACGCGTCTGTCCGTATCACGCGATCCTTGAACCGGATCGCGAGACCTCCAAGGCGCCGGTGGTGATCCAGGCGGCCTGTGCGGGATGCGGTGCCTGCGCGGCGGAGTGCCCGCAGGACGCGATCCGCATGCGTCACTTCGACGACGAGCAGATCATGGCGCAGGTGGAGGCCATCCTGGCCCGGAATCCGCACGAGCAGCTGGTCACGTTTGCTTGCAACTGGTGCAGTTATGCCGGCGGCGACATGGCCGGTACGGCCCGGTTGCAGTATCCGACGTCATCGCGTCTGATCCGGACCATGTGCTCGGGGCGTGTGGACGAGAAGTTCGTCATCCACGCCTTCAAGCTGGGCGCGCCGATGGTGCTGGTCAGTGGCTGTCACTTCAGCGATTGCCACTATCTCAGCGCCGTGGAGTGGACCCAGAAACGCATGGATCGGCTGTGGGCCAAGCTCGACAAGCTCGGTATTCGCGCCGATCGTCTGCGCCTCGAGTGGATCTCCGCGGCCGAAGGGCAGAAGTTCGCCCGCGTCATGCGCCAACTCGATGAAGCACTCAAGACGGTCACGCATGACGAGATTGAAGAGACCACGCGCATCCTTCGTGAGGAAGAAGAGAAGGCCAGACGCAAGGCCGAGCAGAAAGCTCAGAAGCGTGCGGCGCACCCGGTGGCGCCTCAGCACGCGGGAGTACCGGCATAATGGCAGCCAAAGAGACGCTCTTTCTGTGCCTCAACTGCAAGCACGAGTACACGGGCATGTTCGATCCGGATCATATCCAGGAACGAACCTGTCCGGAATGCCGCTCCAACAGCGTGCGGAAAGCGCCGCCCAGAAAGGCCGGTGCCTCCAAATAGATCGTGGTGTTCCTCCATGGTCTTGAGGTGCAACACCTTAGAATCGGCTTCCAGGCCCTCCTCGTCGCGAGATCGAGTCAGGGCGACACAGGCGAGGGCCAAGCTCGGAATCGTTCCGAGGATGCAACTCGAGCCCTTGCGCGATCGGGATCGTGTGGTATATTTAACCCGACAGCATTGTTGAGGTACACGCGCTGGTTCAAGAGCCCGGGCATAAACCACATCCGGGACGCCTCGAGAAAGATCCTACTCCGATCGCGTGTGCCGTGCACCACCTGGTTGTAACGTCAACACAGGAGGGTGTCTATATGTGCACTACCGCTTGGTTCAACCTGGATGCGATCGCGGGCAAACCGGCAGGCAGGATGATTCGCTACGATCTTTGCGCCGACGCCCTCGTTACCCTGGAGATTTACGACATGCTGGGAAAGCGCATTCGCACACTAGTCCATGGCAAGGTCCAGCATCCGGGCCACTATGACGTGTTCTGGGATTCGTGCAATGGCGCCGGACGGACGATGCACCCGGGTTGCTATCTCTACGAGTTGCACGCGGACTCGGTAGGCAATCACCCGGGTTGATAGGAACACACTGACACCTCGCTCGGTACCTTAAGAACTGTCCTGGGCAAGTAGCCGGATCACCGACCGTGTAGGCCGGAGGATGCGGCTATTTGTCTATAATCCCCTGATTGACAATAGATTAAGTGGATTGGGTTTTTCGTTGACCCGGCTCGCGCTGATCCCCAATATGGGGCCGAACGAACGTTCGGTCGGTACGGAAGGGGCTAGCTGTTTGACTGATCCAAAGGCGGAACTGGTACAGAGTACCGCGGGCACGACCCGCCAGCGGCTGGTGGATGCCGCCATTGGTCTCTTTGCCGAGCGGGGCTTTGCCACCGCATCCATTCGCGAGGTCGCACGCGAAGCCAACATGAGTCTCGCGGGGGTCTATCACCACTTCAACAGCAAAGACGAACTCCTCTTCGAGATTCAGCGGGAGTCGTTCGAGCGTCTCATGGCGCCGCTGAACGCTCTGCCCTCGTCGGCGCCGGCGCGACAGCGACTGGAGATGTTCGTCGACAATCATCTCTCTTTTTTCAGCGAACGCATGACCGAGATGAAAGTGCTCTCTCACGAGCTCGAGGCGTTGAGCGGACCGATGGGTGCGAAGATCGGGACGTATCGCTTTCGGTACTATCGTTTCTGCCTCGACGCCGTGACGGACCTGCTCAAGGAGCGGGGACGCAAAGCCGTCGATCCGTACGTAGCCACCATGTCCCTGTTCGGCATGCTTAACTGGATCTACCGCTGGTACGGCGCGCGGCGCGAACACACTCCGCACGAACTGGGCAGGCAGATGCTGACTATTTTTCTGCAGGGCATCGAAGACCACCAGGACAACGGAATTGGATGATATAACACGATATCCATGGAGGACGTAACCATGAACCTGTTTGAACCACGCACACCGGGGGATATGAACTTCGAGGAGATCCTCTACGAGAAAAAGGGGCCGGTTGCGCGCGTGACGCTCAATCGCCCCAAGTATTACAACGCCTACAACACCCAGGCGCTCAAGGAACTTGTCCAGGCATTTACCGACGCCTCGTACGACGACGAGATCGCAGTGGTGGTGTATACGGGCGCCGGCGACAAGGCCTTTTCAACAGGCGGCGACGTCAAGGAGTACCAGTCCTACTACACCAAGCGCCCGCGCGACTACTACAAGTACATGGGCCTGTTCCGCGCTTATCTCGAATGCCTGATCAACCTCGGCAAGCCCTCCATCGCGCGGCTCAACGGCATGGCCGTGGGCGGAGGCAACGAATCGCAGATGGCGTGCGACCTGGCCGTGATGGCCGACGACACCTTTATCTCACAGGTCGGGACCAACGTCGGTTCGGTAGCCTGCGGCGGCGCCACGCAGTGGCTGCCCATCATCGTGGGTGATCGCCGGGCCCGTGAGATCCTGCTGCTCAACCAGCGGATCTCAGCCCAGCAGGCGCTGGACTGGGGCCTGGTCAACAGGATCGCGCCGCGTGAGAAACTCGATGAAGAGGTGGACAAGATGGTGGAGATCCTCATCGACAAGTTCTACGAGTGCACGCGCTACACGCGGGCGCAGCTCAACTTTTGGAAGGAACTCTCCTGGCACAGTACGATCGGGCATGCGCGCGACTGGCTGACCACGCACTTCGCCTGTGGCGAGCCCAACGAGGGCATGCTGGCGTTCGTCGAGAAGCGCAAGGTCGACTACCGCGGACTGCGCCGCAAGATGGCCGAGGGCGGCAACATCGAGTTCCTCCACGGCTCCTACTCGATCAAGTGTCCCGAGTGCGGCGCGGCGGGTCTGCCGTCCGAGTTTACGTTTTGCGGCAAGTGCGGGCACGAACTGACGGCCGATACGGCCTCGGCGTAAGGAGGGAGCGGTAGATGTTTGACCTCAAGGGCAAAGCAGCCATCGTCACCGGGTCGTCGCTGGGCATCGGATCCGCGACAGCCCTCTACCTGGCGCAGTGCGGTGCCGACGTGGCCGTAAACTATCGCAAGCACGCGGATGAGGCCAATGCGCTGGTCGAGCAGATCAAGGCGCTGGGACGCCAGTCGCTGGCGATTCAGTGCGACGTGTCCAACCACGAAGAGGTCGGCCGAATGGTGGAGCAGGTGATCTCGGAGTTGGGGCGGCTGGACATTCTCATTAACAACGCCGGCATCAACCGCGACGGGGTGATCTGGAAGATGACCGAGGAACAGTGGGACGCGGTGCTCGACACCGATCTCAAGGGTTTCTTCAGCTTCATCCGGGCCGTGGCACCGCACTTCCGCGAACAGAAGTCGGGAAGGATCGTCAACCTCACGTCGATCAACGGCATGCGGGGCAAGTTCGGGCAGTCCAACTACGCCGCGGCCAAGGCAGGCATCATCGGCCTGACCAAGTCGGTGGCCCGGGAGCTGGGCAAATACTCAGTCAACGTCAACGCGGTGGCGCCGGGTTTGATCCTCACGGACATGATGAACGACATGCCCGACGAGGTAAAACAGAAGTCCATGGACGAGACGGTGCTGGGACGGCTGGGCACGCCGAAAGAGACGGCGTCGGTCATAGCCTTCCTCTGCAGCGAGGAGTCACGTCACATCACAGGTGAAGTCATCAAAGTCGACGGGGGACAGTATATCTAGTGTCCTTTCCGGGATACGACACGGAACCCGCCACGAGAAACGGAAGGAACATGGATCTAAAGGACATAGTGTGCATCTCCGCCTGCCGCACGGCGATGGGACGCTTCGGCGGTACGCTCAAGGATACGGCTTCATATGACATCGGGGCGGTGGCCGTACGTCACGCGGTTACCCGTTCAGGTCTCAAAGCGGGCGACATCGACGAAGTCATCCTGGGAAACTGCCGGCAGGCCGGTAACGGACCCAACCCGTCGCGCACGGCGGCCGTTAGGGGTGGCATACCCGAGTCGGTCCCCACGCAGACCATCAACATGGCCTGTCCTTCGGGCATGAAGGCCATTCAGCTAGCCAGCCAATCCATTCGCCTCGGCGATTCGCAGACCGTTCTCGTGGGTGGCTTCGACTCGATGTCGACCATCCCCTACCTGTTGAAGAACGTGCGGTGGAACGGGTTCAAGATGGGAGACAAGAAGCTCGAAGACGGCTGGTCCGACTCGGTGGATCCGCTGATCGGGCAGGGCATGGGACAGACGGCGGAGAACCTCGTCGACAAGTACGGTATCCCGCGCGAAGAGCAGGATCTCTTTGCTGTTCAGTCGCACCAGAAGGCGGCCCGTGCCCAGGATGAGGGCTGGTTCGACGCGGAGATCGTTCCGATGGAGGTGAAATCCCGCAAGGAGACCGTGGTCTTCGACAAGGACGAGACCATCCGCGCCGACACCAGCGTCGAGAAGCTGGCGCGGCTCAAGACGGTGTTCCGCCCGGATGGAGGTACGGTGACGGCGGGCAACGCCTGTGGCATGTCCGACGGCGCCTGCGCGCTGGTGTTCACGTCCCGGGAGAAGGCCGCGGCCCTGGGGATCAAGCCGCTCTTTTCGCTGGTGGCCTACTCCGCGGTGGCCGTGTCGCCGTCCACCATGGGTGAAGGCCCGGGCGTTTCCATTCCCGCGGTGCTGGAGAACGCGGGCATGACCATCGACGATGCAGACTTGATCGAAGTCAACGAAGCCTTCGCGATCCAGGTCCTGGCCAACGAGAAAGTGCTCGGTTGGAGTCGAGACCGTCTCAACGTCCACGGCGGCGCCATCGCGCTGGGTCACCCCACCGGTATCTCCGGCGCGCGTATCGTGGTCACGCTGTACCACGCACTCAAAGGTCTCGACAAGGAGACGGGCCTGGCGGCGATCTGCGGCGGGGGCGGCGTATCCATGGCCCTGGTGATCAAACGAGAGTCCTGAACGGAGTCCCAGATATGTACGAGACGATCAAAACGACCGAAGGCGAGCGCGTGGTGCGCATGACGCTGGCGCGACCCCCACTCAACGTGCTCAACATAGCCATGATGGGCGAGATCAACGCCTACCTGGAGACGCTTGCAGATCGCACGGATCTCTGCCTGCTCGTGATAGACGGCGAGGGAAAGAGCTTCTGTGCAGGCGTCGATGTACCGGAGCATCGCAAGGACACGGTGGATTTGATGCTCAAAACGTTTCACCAGACGTTCAGGCTGCTGTACCGACTGCCCATGCCGACGCTCTGCGCGGTGCACGGCGGTGCCTACGGGGGCGGCATGGAGCTGGCCACCTTTTGCGATATCATCCTCGCCGCGGACAATCTCAAGATCGGTGTACCCGAGATCACGCTGGGTGTGTTCCCACCCGTGGCCGTGGCGTATCTGACGAGGATGCTCGGTGTCCATCGGGCCGCCGAGTTGATCTATACGGGCAGTATCATCGACGCGGAAG
The DNA here is from genome assembly GCA_030597645.1 of Candidatus Zixiibacteriota bacterium. Taxonomy (GTDB): domain Bacteria; phylum Zixibacteria; class MSB-5A5; order JAUVRN01; family JAUVRN01; genus JAUVRN01. The sequence goes on along the minus strand of JAUVRN010000045.1, from coordinate 3,633 downwards.
AAGCCCGGCGTATCGGACTGGTCAATCACGTGTTCGGTGCGGACGAGCTCACCGGGGCCGTCGACAAGTACGTGGCCAAGTTCGGCAAACTGTCGGCGTATTCGTTGCGAAAGGCCAAAGACTCGATGCGCGCCGTGGTGGGCCAGGACTTCGAAACCGCGCTGGCCACGGCAGAGACATTGTTTTTGAAAGACCTGATGGCCGGTGAGGATCCCACGGAGGGCCTCCAGGCCTTCATGGACAAACGGGCCCCGTCGTGGGCTGACAGGTAAGGGAGTATGTAGCGGAGCATCCGGCCTGGACACGACACCACGAGCGACATCGGTTGCCGGGTAACCCGGACAGACACGAACACTTCAGGGGGCGGCGAGCGGAGTCCGCTCCGGGCTCCCTGTGGAAACGCAAGTACACCAAGGTGGATGGGACAGCCATGTTCGACAAATTCTTCGACTGGTACCACAACCGGCACGATTACGCCCGCCAGTGGCTTGACAAGAACGATGGCGAGGTCGTCGGCTGCTTCTGCAGCTACGTACCGGAAGAACTGCTCTACGCCAACGGGCACCTGCCGATGCGGATGCTCGGCTCACACGAACCTCAGGACGTCACCGAACCGCACATCTTCGGCATGTTCTGTCCGTTCTGCCGCGATGTGCTGGCCCAGGGCCTCAAGGGACGCTACGACTACATGAAGGGGATTGTCCTGGCCCAGTCCTGTCTGCACCTGCGCCAGTCGTTCACTTCCTGGCGGAACCACGTCCCGGTGGACTTCGCACACTACATCTACATGCCGAACAAGGTGCAGACCGAGCATGCCCGCCCCTACTATGCCGGCGCGCTCGAGAAATTCAAGACCGCGCTGGAGGAATGGAGTGGGCGCGACATCACCGACGAATCGCTTCGAGACGCCGCCGAGCTCTATGACGAGAACCGGCGCCTCATGCACCAGGTGTATGACCTGCGCAAGGAGCCCAATCCGGTGGTGACTGGTCTGGAGGCCATTGTGATGGTGGCGTCGTCATTCATGGTGGACAAGAAAGACCACAACGCCGAGCTGAAGCGCATCCTGCCGCAGCTCGAATCGCGGGGATACGAGCGCGAGACCGGCGCCCGGCTGATGATCGTCGGGTCCGAAGACGACGACACGGAGTTCGTCAAGATGGTGGAGTCGGTGGGCGCCACCATCGTCACCGATGACCACTGCACAGGCTCCCGCTATTTCTGGAATACGACAGAGTACACCGGCGACATCATGTCCGATATCGGCAACCGGTACATCGACCGGCCGGCCTGCCCGACCAAGGACTGGGAGGAGCGCCGCAGGTTCGACCACATCCTGCAGCTCGCAAAGGACTTCAATGTGGACGGTGTCATCCTGATCCAGCAAAAGTTCTGCGATCCGCACGAGTGCGACATGCCGCCTTTGCGGACGTTCCTGGAGGAGCACGGCTTCAAGTCGTTGTCCCTCGAATTCGACGTCACCGTGCCCCTGGGGCCCATGCGGGTCCGGGTGGAGGCGTTTCTGGAAATGGTAGGCGAGGAAGAACTGTTCTAGTGCCAACAGGGGAAGCCAGATGACGACTGCATACAAGACCGAACCGCTGAAGACCTGGCAGAAGGCCAAGGAACTTCGACTCAAATACTACAAGGACTACCAGGATGCGCACAAGACGGGCGGCATTCGCTGGACCGGGGGCGCATGGGCGTTCGATTCCATTCCGGCCGGGCTGGGCCGTGACGTCTACAATATCACCGGCGAGCCGTACGCCGCATCGGTGGCCTTTGACCGCAAGCTCTCCATGGAGTGCATGGAGGCCGTCGATGCCAAGGGGTGGGCACGCGACCTGTGCAGCTACATGCGCAATTACTGGGGATCGATGTATCTCGGCAAATACGCCTTCGGCGGCGAGTACCCCGACCCGGACTTCTGCTTTCAGGATCACATCTGCTGCAGCCACGCCAAGTGGTACCAGCACGTTGCCGAATACAAGAAGATCCCGTATTTCTGCATCGACGTTTCCGTGGGGCCGTACGAGGACCTCGACGAGAACCGGTTGATGTTCGTGGTCAATCAGATGCACGAATCGATCGAATGGCTGGAGAAGACCACCGGCCGCACCTATTCCGACGAGCTTCTCATCGAGGCCGTAGAGAATGAGCAGCGGTCCACGTCCACATGGGCCGAGATCTGCTGTCTCAACATGGCCCGCCCGGCACCGCTGGACGAAAAGACCATGTACTCGCTTTACGTGCACGGGACGCTGGCCAAGCACAACAAGGAGATGGCGGATTTCTACGAGGAACTGCGCGATGATGTGAAGGACCGGGTGGACAGAGGGATCGCGGCGATCCCGGACGAGCGCTGTCGGCTGATGTCGGACACGCAGCCGCCCTGGGGTTTTCTCAAAGTCTTCCGCTACCTCGAGAAATTCGGGGCCATCTCCGTGGGATCACTGTACACGTTCGGCCTGATCGGTATCTGGGAGACCAAGCCCGATGGCACGTGGGGCCCGAGGGCTACGTCGATGCAGCGTGGGGAGACCATCACCAGCCGCGACCAGGCGCTGCGGATCCTGGCCGACTGGAACCTCTCCAAGCCGGAGTGGCAGCACTTCTACGATCCCAACCTGAAAACACGGATGATGCTGCAGATCATCAAACAGTGGAAACTGGACGGGGTGATGCTGCACCTCAACCGGGGCTGCGAGGGGCTCACCTGCGGGATCATGGAAAACCGGCTCGGTATCAGCGAGACCGGTGTACCGATCATGACATTCGAAGGCAACATGGGAGATGAACGCGAGTTCGACGAAAAACGGGTCATGACACGAATCGACTCCTTCATGGAGACGCTGGGCCTGACCGAACTGACAACCTGACCGTGCAATCGGCCACAGGGTTGGACACGACAAGACAGGGGAGAGCGACATGATAACAGCGGGCATTGACATGGGGGCCAAGTACGTAAAGGTCCTGCTGTTTTCCGATGGAACCGTGCTCGCCAGGGTGCAGGAGCTCGCCGGCTTCGAGCCGGTTGCGGCGGGACGGAGGACATTTGAGAAGGCGCTGGAGGGGGCCGGGGTCAACGCGGACCAGGTGGATGCAGTCTGTGCGACCGGAGCGGGCCGCAAAGTGGCGCCCCACGCCACCGATTCGATCACCGAAGTGGGGGCCGCCGCCCGGGGTGCCACCTATCTCTATCCGGACGTACGTACGGTCATCGACGTAGGGGCCGAAGAGGGCCGCGCGGTAAAGTGCAATGACGCGGGCAAGGTCCAGGACTTCGCCGTCAACGAAAAGTGTGCTGCGGGTGCGGGGTCGTTTACCGAGGCCATGGCCCGGGCCCTGGAGGTGCCGCTGGAGGAGTTTGGCCAGCTTTCCTTGCAGTCCACCCGGGCGATTCCCATGACCGCGCAGTGTGCCGTGTTCGCAGAGAGCGAAGTGGTGTCGCTGGTTCACGCCAAGACCCCGACGGCCGGTATCGCGCGCGCGGTGCGCGATGCCATCGCCAGCCGAATCGTTTCGATGATCCGGCGCGTGGGCATCAACGACGACGTCGCGCTGATAGGCGGGATCGCCTACAACCCCGGCTTCGTCGACGCGCTGGGGCGGGGTCTGGAGACGAAGGTTTTC
>JAUVRN010000214.1 GCA_030597645.1 Candidatus Zixiibacteriota bacterium | reverse complement strand
GCCATCGTGCGCGGACTGAGGGCGGTATCCGATTTCGAGTTCGAGTTCCAGATGGCGCTGGCCAACCGGGAGTTGTTCACCGACGCGGAGAGCGTTTACCTGATGCCGTCCATCGAATACATTTTTGTCAGTTCCACGATCATCAAGAACATCGCGATGCACGGAGGATCCGTGCGACATTTCGTACCGGCACACGTGGAACGGCGGCTGACCCGCCGTCTCCAGCGGGGGCACGACGGCAAACGTTAGCCTCCTGCCCACCGCGCCGCGGGCGCTCCACAGGACAAGCAAAACGCGGCCATGCAGGCCGCGTTGAGCTGTCGATTCCACACCACCAGTTCCCGCGGGAAACTCCACCGTTCCAGCAGCGTGACCCCCACCTCGACGTACGTGGAGTTCGTCTTCTCCTTCTTGAGGCGACACAGTATCGCTAGAGTGTAGCCTGCACGGATTTGCACTCTTTTGTGCAAGTAGGCGCCCGCGGAGTCCCCTCTGAGCTGTGCAGTCCCTTCACAGAGGAGACGGGTGCGACCGCACATCGGACCGATCGCCGTAATCGTCCCTGGGACATCGGGTTGAACGAAGCGGAACTCATCGATTCACACGCCCTCTGGTGGCGGGGCAGGCATGGCGCTTGCTCGATTGGAGATCGATGGACTGTGTCACGGCTTCCAGCAGACTGCCAGGCGGCAGGTGCCCGGGGGGGAACCTGAATAACAAGGTTGACAGTTGGCGGATAGAGGGTTATGTTCCTTACGCGAGTAATTTATTCCCTCTCCCGTGTACCTACTTTAGGCGGTCGGTCGTCCCCATACGCGTGACTGATCAGTCGCACGGTCAGTTCCGTCACCGAGATCCGCGGCGCTACGGCGTGGTGGTTGACGACGGTGCTGGACCGACGGCGATCAGGGGATCGTCCGAAAAGGTGCTGTGCCCGCACGACTCCGGAGCCCGAGGCTCCTGGATGGCAGCGCTACACGTCAACGGGAAGGGAGAACTGTTACATGGGCGTACGTGACGTTATGCGTGCAGCGTGGCTGCTGTTGTTCGCCGCCGCGCTGGTCACCGCAGCCGCCGCATCGGATTCAAACGGTCAACGGAAGACCCCCGCCGCCGAGCAGGCGACGTTGCTCGAGATTGTCTTGTCGTTGGATAGTATTGAAGTGGGCGTCAGCGAACCGGGCACTTGGTTGCCGATCAGTCTAACCAACATCTCTCAGGTGGTGGGTGGGTTCGAGGTCTCGCTGCTTTTGGATCGCCCCGACCTGTTCCGTTTTTCCAGCGACTCCGTGGTCGAAACGACCATCGTGTGCATCGACACCCTCGACTGTGACCCGGCCGACACCACCATCGATACCGTTCTCAATTCACCGGTGGACACGGTGGGCTTCGCCACCGCCGGCTGGGACTTTGTTCAGGGCCGGGCCCTTTCCACCATCAACTTGAAGATCGCGGCGCTGGCCGACCAGGGCGTTCCCGACGGGGATGCGATTCAGCCGGGTGGCCCTCGCCAGATCTGTCGCGTCTACCTGGAGCGGATCGTGTCGGGCGACGTGCTCGACACGCTCACCGATCGCTCCACGCACATCTTCATAGACGCGTCCGGGACCAGTTTCTCCACGCCCGAGGGCACCACGATTGGTCGCGTCGATTCACTGGCCTGTTCACCTTCGATCACACAATGCGACTCGATGATCACCGTCTCCTACACCGACAGCACGGCCTTCCTGTACATCGACGGTGCGCGCAACTTCACCGACGCCTGTGTGCGCGGTGACGTCAACGAATCGGGTTCGATCAACTCGGCAGACATCATCTACCTGGTCAATTTCGTCTTCAAGGGCGGGCCGGAGCCTATGTGCAACTCCACCCAGGGCGACGTCAACTGCAACGGCGTTACCAATTCGGCTGACATCATATTCCTGGTCAACTTCGTGTTCAAGGGAGGGCCCCCGCCTCCGTCGAGTTGCTAGTCTCGACACGCGGATACGATGTCCACGCGCCCCGTCCTCCGTCTTTGCGTGCTCTGCGTGGTTCTGGCCGCCACACCGGCCGGTGCCCAAGTGCAGGATACCCTGGGTGTAGTAGACACTCTCCGATTTGGAACCGTGGAGGCTTCGCCGGGCCGGCCGCTGGCCGTGCCGATCGTAGTGACCAACGACCTCGAGTGTGTCAGCCTCGCCATGCCGGTGGCCTATTCGCCGTCGCATCGGGTGATCGACAGCGTGACCTTCGCCGGTGGGCGCGCCGCTCACTTCGGCGTGCTCAGCGGGGTGATCGATAACGTACGCGGTCGTGCACTCGTATCCGCCGCACAGTGGTCGGGTGCCGGTATGCCGCCGGGCAGCGGCCCGGTGGCGTGGCTCCATATGACGCTGTCCGCGCAGGCGGCGATCGGCAGTGTCCTGGTCATCGACACCGGCTACTTCAACGATCCGGGCAAGCTTCTCTTCCTCGCGGGTCCCGGCGGCTCGCAGTCCTACCTGCCGGCGGTTGTGGCGGGGAGCATTCAGGTGGTGACGCCCAACAATCCGCCAGTGTTTCTAGTGGCGGGCAACAGGACGGTCCGAGAAGGGGACTCTCTCATTATAGGTGTGACGGTCGGTGATCTGGACGGGGATCCCGTCGAGGTCCATTTGGTCAACCGACCGCCGGGTGCCCGATTCACCGACCGGGGCAACGGCGAAGCGGAGATGGCCTGGAAGGTCCCGTTCGTGGGGCCCTATTCCAGCCTTGGCGGGCCGCACGTGTTCTACTTTGTGGCCGATGACGGCCAGGATGCCCGCACGGCGGCCATCGAAGTCACCGTCGTCAACGTCAATCGCCCGCCCATACTGTTCGCGCCCGACACGCTGTTCGGATCCGCATTCGACTCGCTGGAATGGCAGGCCACGGCCAGCGATCCAGATCTCGATCCCGTGACGCTGTCCGTGCAGGGTGCGCCGGCCCCGGCGCAGGTGTCCCCGGGCAATCCACTTCAGATCCAGTGGCGGCCGGAGCAAGCGGATACCGGTACGTATTCCATCACCATTTTCGCGGACGATCACAATGGCGGCCTGGCGCAGCAGACCTCCGTGCTTCGCATCGTACCGGGCGATCGCGTCGAGTTCGCACTCGACACGGTGGCCGGCTACTCGGGTCAGACGATCACCTTCCCCGTGCACATGTGTAATCAGGAAGTCGTTTCCGGGCTCGAGTTGCTGTTCTATCTCGATCCCACCGCGGTCACCATCATGGGGATCGATCGCAGGGGGACCCGGATCGAAGACTGGGAGATGTTCGTGGTCGATGAGGACTTTGCCGGGCGACCCGGGGATGTCCGCATTATCGCGCGGGCGGACATCAACGATGGGTTCCCCACGCCGCTTCTCGATCCCGGAGAGGGGCCGATCATCAATGTTCACCTCCAGTTGATCGCAGACGAGAGATTTGCCGGCCTGGCGTTCCCGGCGCGTTTCGTGTTCAGAACGGCCCTGGCGAACACCGCGACCGATGCGTTCGGCGAAATCATCATGCAGGACGAGATCGCGTACAGGCACGGCGAGGTCCAGATTCAGCTCTACGCAGACAAGCTTCCGGGCGACATCAACATGAACGGGCTGCCGTTCGAAATCGGCGACGTGGTGTACTTTGCCAATTACTTCTCGAACCCGTCCAAGTATCCGCTCAGCTTTGAACAACGTGCCAATAGTGACACCAACGGTGACGGTACACCCGCGACCATCGCCGACCTCGTATACATGATCCAGGTGATCACGGGCGGAGGCGTCGGCAAGGCCGCCGCGCCGTCATCCGACGTCATAACCTGGCATGTGGATGAAGCCGGCGCACTGTATCTGGAGGGATCAACGCTGCTGGGCGCCATTCTGGTGACGTCTCGGTCCGCGCACGATGCCCTCCCCGAGCGGGGACCGGCATCCGAGGTCATGACTCCGTTGTCGGGGCACGAGGGGGAGCTCCGCCGGTGGCTGCTGTATTCCCTGGATGGTTGGTGGATCGATCCCGATCGTGGCCCGGTCGCGCTCGGACTGAACGGTGTCCGAATCGACCGTATCGAAGCGGCCGATACGCGCGGGCGCGTAGTGCAGACGTCGCCGCGGGTCGTTCTGCCTGCCGCGCCGACGCTGTACGGCAATTACCCCAACCCGTTCAACCCATCGACGGCGATACGGTTCGGTCTCGCGGTCGCCGGTGAGGTACGGATCGATATCTATAATGTGCTCGGCCACCGCGTACGCGCGCTGGGTGGCCCCTTCGCCGCAGGCGACCATGAGTTGATCTGGGACGGCCGCAATGGCGCCGGCCGGAGCGTGGCCAGCGGCATGTACTTCTATCGCTTCGATAGTGAAGGTATTCAGCAGGTTAGGAGGATGTTGTTGTTGAAGTAGCGGGACGGTGCTGCTCGGTGCAGGCTGCTGGGCCCGTTGCACATAAACGCAAAGCTAGTCGATCGTAGAACGGATTCCTGCACGCAGGTGGCAATCTGTTGCAGCTCTGCACGCGCCCGCACCCCGGGAATGCGCGAAGGGCTGTTCAGCCCCTGCACAGGAGCCGCTATGGGCTTAGCGCAGATAGAGGTTAGATGGTATGGCGGTGCGCAAGAACCGAGCTCGTAGCGGTACCTC
>JAUVRN010000144.1 GCA_030597645.1 Candidatus Zixiibacteriota bacterium | reverse complement strand
GTTGTACACAGAGATCACCGACGATCTGAGGCAACGCGGTGCCGAAGTGAGGCAGGTCGTACGGCCGTTCACGGCCGAGACGCTGGCCGATCTTCAGGTGCTCGCCGTAGACAACTACCTGTTCAGTTTGTTCGCGGACGACTTCGAAGCCATCCGCACCTGGATGTACGGGGGCGGTGGCCTGTTGCTGCAAAACGGAACACGTCGGACGATCGATCGCACCGCACTACTTCTCGGAGGTACCGGCATCGGCGTACTCGGCCGGGCGGCTACCCTGGATCTCTGGACCGGTATCCGGCCCCATCCTGTCACCCGCGGCGTCTCCGCGGTACATGCCAGCCAGTCGGAGATGTTTTTCCAGGTGGAGCGTCCCACGGATGCACTGGTGCTCGGTCCACACGGTCGGCCGCAGATCGTCGCGTGCCGGCTGGGGGCCGGGCGGATCATCGTCGCCGGGAGCAACGTGGCCGGCGATGCCAGCCAGGATGACGGGGACACGCGCCTGTTCGTCAACCGCGCGTTCGACTGGCTCGCCCTCGGTGCGGAGATTCAGGTTGCGCCGGCCGAAGGTCAGTTGGCCACGGGCCAGAGTCAGCAGATTCTGCTGCGCACGGCTACGCAGCCGCTTGTCGGGGGGTCATACTCGCCGGCACTGGTCATCGTCAGCAACGACCCCGCGGCAGCCGTCGTGCCCCTGGCGATCTCACTTCACATCGCGGGACGCCCGGAGGTGGATGTGTCGGTCGATACGCTCGACCTCGGTCCCTCGTACGTTGGCTACGGCCGTGACATGGCGCTGGAGATTCGTAGCTCGGGATCGGCCTCGCTCACCATCTCCGATGTGAGCGTGTCCGGCTCCGAGTGGCATGTTTCACCCACCTCGTTCGAGATCCCGGTGTTCGAAAGCCGCAGCCTCCAGGTCTCGGTAGTGCCCGAAGTGGAGGGCCCCGTGACCGGAGTGCTCACGATCCGGAGCGACGCGACCGAACGGCCGGTCACTACGCTGGCACTGGTGGGCCAGGGAAACATGCCGCCTGTAATCCGGGTACTGCTCGAGTCCCTCTCGATGGACCTGATGGCCGGGGACAGTGCGCAGGTCAGCTTCGACATCGGCAATGTCGGCGTGTCGGACCTCCTGTACCGCATCGATGTCTTGAACGGCGATTCGACGTCGGCCCGCCCGGCGGGCACCGTGCTGAGTACTGTCCCCGGCCGCGTGCCGACCGGGGCGGAGTCTGCACCCGTCGCGTCCGGGGCAGGGCGCAAGACCGGCTACCCCGCGGCGGCGCGGGCGGCGGCGGCACCGGCTTCGGCACTGGCGGAATACACGGGCGACCTGATGAGCTTCGGCGTCGGCATCTGGGGTGACGTGTTTCCCTTCGTGTATCCTCACGACACGGCCCAGCTATATTCCTCCGGCTACACCGTCGTCTACCGGGCCGAAGGCCAGGACGTGCTCGTCACGACGTACTTCACCAGCGGCCAGATCTCACCTCGTTCATTCAGCGAGATCCAAAACGACTCTGATCGTGTCGTGGCGGAATACGTGGCGAACACCTACGACGACCGCATCGAAATCACACGACGGTTCATCTTTGACCGTCATGATTCCTACGTGCGAGTCGAAACGCGCCTCTCGAATTTGACGGCCGACACGCTCCGGGATGTGGTGTTCAAGGCTGTCGCCGACTGGGACGTGGACGTCTCCTTTGGCAACGATGTCTGGTACTACGACACGCTGCGCAATATGGTCATCGGCGCCGATCGACACTGGACCGGACTGGCGGGGCAGGAGCGCGTGGCCCTCATGGATATCGAGGGGCGCAACGATTACTGGCGCCGCCCGACGACCGTCGACTACCCGGTGCCTCCCATCGCCGGTTTCGACGGCTGGGCCCTGCTTCACTTTGATCTGGGTGACCTGATGCCATTCGGAACGACCGATGTGACCACGGCGTTTGCCGCTGCGGACAACAGGGAGGAGCTGGAGCGTGTCGCCGACCGGGCCCTCCGACGCGTACGCTGGCTGGCGACCGACGGCAGGTCGGGCCGATTGCCGGCCGATTCATCTGCGCGCATTTCGACCTGGTTCAGTGCCCGGGAGCTGATCGCTGGCGAGTATCGGGCCCGCGTACGTATCGGCAGCAATGACCCCGCTACGCCGCTGGTCTGGATACCGGCGACGCTAACGGTTCGCGGTGCGCCTCGAATCGTCCTGGAGCGCGACTCCGTCTCCTTCGGCGTAGTGTACCTGGGCTATCCGGCGACGTATCCGCTGACCATCACCAATCAGGGCACCGATCATCTGCAGGTGGATGACATCGTCACGAACCATCCGGCAGTGTCGGTGGACCCGTCGACTCTGCTCATTGCGCCGTATGCCGACACGACCATCTGGATCACGGTCGACCCGTCGGATACAGGAAGGATCGAGGCTCAGATACGGGTGAAGAGTAACGACTCGCTGCAAGGTGAATTGACCGTGCGCGTGTCCGCCGAGGGTGCGCATCCGCCCCGCATTTCGCACGCGCCCCATGCCCTGTCGTTGAGCGTCGGTGCCGGTGACAGCACCGAGACGACGGTCGTCATCCGCAATGACGGCCCCGGGATACTGCACTGGTCATTCCCGGAACTGCTCGGGTCATCCGGCGTACGCGGGCACGGCGATGTCGCGCCCGGCGCCGTGGCCGATACCATAGACCCAACGGATATCGTCCGTGCCTCGCCGCCTGCAGGAACGGTCGCACCCGCCTCGGCAGCGGACGCGACCCTGGTCGTGACCACCACCACGCTGGCGCCCGGTGAGTACCACGCGGACCTGACGCTGGCGCACAACGATCCCGCGCGACCGGACCTCAGCCTGCCGCTGTCTCTCTACGTGTTCGAAGTGGTGCGCGGGGACGCCAACGCGGACAATACCATCGACGTCAGGGACATTATGTACGTCGTCAACTCGCTGTGGAAAGCGGGGCCCGACCCGTTCGGTCAGGCCGGTGACGTCGACTGCGATTTCAGCGTCGGCATCACGGATCTACAGTATCTCATCAACTACGTCTTCCGCGGCGGACCGGCGCCCGGCTGCTGATTTGGGACACTCGTGTCCTTCGCATAGACATAGAAGTCGGCCGGGGATCCTCGGGCTGTACGTCCCTTATACGTGAAGGGGTTCGGGCTCTTCTCGATGAGCTTCCAGTCTGAAATATGAGCTTCCACCCAGGGTGTGAAGTGGCGATGTTTTTCATGAGCGCCGCCGAACTGCTCACCCCCGTCCGCGTTGCTGGAATAGATGATGACAAAACGCCGGGCCGCACCGAAGAGCGCACGCATGTGGGATTCAAAGACGTCCTGTTCCACGAGGTGATAGATGACATCCAGCGACAGGGCCAGATCCGCCTGTTCACCACCATACTCCGACAGGAGCGCGAAGGTTTTTGTTGGGTCCGATGCGTAGTGCGTGCGACAACGCGCCACGGCGGAGTCGCTGACGTCGTATCCCACGTAGCGTGGATAGGTCGCCAGCGAGAGCTGACGGCCGTCGCCGCTGCCGAACTCGATCACCGAATCTATCTCGTGATCTGCCACGAAGGCGTTGATTACCCCGGCCTTGAATCTGGCCAGTTTGCCGTGTGATCCTGCGCCGGAGTCGCCGCCGGCAGCATAACGCTCCTCCCAATAGGCCACAGAACCGGCGAAACCCTCAGCGTCCGGATGGGTACCGCGCAGCCTCCGGTAGATGGCGCCGGCCAGGGTACCGAGAACCGGAATGCGACGCATCACGTGTTGCAGGCGGGCCATCATGGGAGTCGGTCGCCCGTGGTGCACTCAATCCTGAGATGAATGCAGTGCTTCCGCCTGTGCGGGGGGATAGCCGAGTTCATCGAAGTCCAGTATACCATCCGGTGCGTGACAGTCGCCGCATATTCTTCCGTCCCGCTGAATGGCGTGGTTGATCATGAGCTGGCCATCGTTGCGCATAGCCGAGGGCGCGATGCGTTCGATGTCGAAGTCGGTGTTCCAGCGGCCGACCCGCATGTACTGCATATAGCGATCCATCATGTACATCTTGAACATCGGGCCGTACATCTTTTGCATGATCGGCGACTCCATGGCCCGGGTCACCGAAGCGACCGCGTCACCCGAGGTATAGTACACCTCGTAGTCGATGGGCAGGATCATCCCGCCGTACGGCCCCTGGTTGTTGAGATCCTCGTACATGACGGCCTGGAAGCGCTTGAAGGGCGTTATCTTCGACGTGCCCAGGGCTCCCAGGGGTCTGAAGGTCTCTTCATAGTCCGCCGCATAGTCAAATGATCCGACGCCGTCCCACAGTTCGTTGGGCGTCGTGTGGCGGGCACGGTAGCGGCCGCCGCCGTCCGGGTGATCGCCCAGGGCGTTGGCCATGAAGGTGCCGTAGCCGTTGAACCACCGGTATACGATACCCTCTCCCGGTTCGCCGGAGAGTGGTCCGGTGTAAGGTACGTAAATGCCGTGACCCTCGTCGAACACCGGCTTCGACCAGTCACGGAAGATCAAGTTGTCGGGGTAGAGCCTGTGAATGTGGCACGTTTCGCAGGCGATCCGTTCGGTGTGACCGTTGTAGGTGGCAGCCCAGTCGCCCTGTTCGTGCGGTTCCGACGTGTGGCAGTTTTCGCAGGAAATCTCCACGTCGGGCAGGTCGTTGGCGACCAGGTCCACGCCCCGCGTGCCCCGCGCGATCTTGTGTCCCCTCGTCACGTGGCAATCGAGACACTCCATGCCGGCCGCCGCGTGCACGTCCCAGTCGGCCCCGAACGGTGTGCCGCGCTTGGCCCCCGGGTGCGCCAGGCGCGGGCGATCGTAACCCGGTGCTTCCGTGGCCGGATTGGGGTAGTACGTGTCGCCACCCAGGTTGTGCTGGTGGCAGCGCAGGCACGCCTCCGCACCGGGTCGACCGACACTCATCGCCGCCATGAACCGGCGGTCGTGATCCCAGCGGCTCTTGCCGTTGTCGTCGGTGACGACCTGCCGCAGGTTCATGTCGTATTCCGCCGCGTGACACACCAGGCAGTCGGTGGCCGCGAATTCGTCGTCGGTGGGCCGGTAGAACGGCATCATGGCGCCGGAGATCGGGCCGTACTGGCCGACGATGTGGCACTGGCCGCAGCCCTCCGAATACTCCTCGCCGTGCGCATTGGTGATCTCGACCGCCCAGCCGGTCCATGTGAACGTTCCGGTGATGCCGCAGGCACGGTCGATCTTGCCCATGGGGAAGTTCTCCACCGGTTCGCCGTTGAATCCAAACGTCGAAAAACCCGTCTTGGGTGCGAAGGTAAAGTGACTGGTGGCAGTCACGTCGTCACGCAGGTCGACCTGGTGCATGCCGCCCTGGCCGTCCGGTACGGCGATCGTCTGATGACACTGCAGGCAGGTGGAGGGCCCCTCGTACCTTCGGATACCCGCCTCTCTGAAGCGCCGGATGTGCTGGAGTCGGCTTCGACGTTCTGCAGCCGGAGGCGCGACCTGCGCCAGTGCGAGCAACCCGCTGTCGTCGTATCGATCCATCAGTTCGAACGCATACGCGTCGAACATCTCCTGGTCGACTTCTTCGACGTCGAACGCGATCGGTCCCGGCCGGTACGCGTACGGCATCATCAGGTTGATGAGTGTCGACCAGGATGCGGCCATGGCCAGCAGGACCAGAATGAACGCGGCGAACAAGCCGAGAAACTTGCTGCCCCAACCCTTTCGCATGAAGCTCACGACGATGACCGTTGCGGCCGCTGCAACGAGTACTGTGCTCCACATAACCACCCCCTGTAGAATCGTTCCCACGGCAAACTACGGCGCGAGGCACCGCCCGTAAAGGTCCGGTTGGAG
>JAUVRN010000461.1 GCA_030597645.1 Candidatus Zixiibacteriota bacterium | reverse complement strand
GCTGAACCGGCGCCAGCCAGATACGAACCAGTCGAACGTTGCGCGACCAGAAGGGTCCGTCGTATCGCAACAGTGGCGGCGACACGGGCCGCGTGTCGCGTCCGGCCGCACCGCTGGTCACCACGCCCCGTACCGCGGGGGTGCCGCGGGCTACCGTCCGCCACCCCGCGGGAACAGCCGACACGGTCACGTTGCCTGCAGGCGGCACGGCCACCAGCACGCTGCGCTGGGGAATCGCCGGCGCACCGGGTTCGGTGGACCACTGTGCCTCGTCGAACGACACGGCTACGCGCGAGCCGTCGGCGGCGTCGATCTGCCAGCCCGCAGGCCGGAAGACGAACCGCACACCGCCCTGGTCCGCCGTCCGCAGCTCGACATCGGGGTAGAGAGGCGATGGCGCAGCAACGGCCGCAGTCCACAGGCCCAGCACGGCTATGATGCAGGGGGGATAAAAGAAACCGGCCCAGCGCCCCACGGGCGTGGTCCGGTGCGCCAAAAGACGCACGAAGCGCTTCGAAACGATACTAACGGTACTCATTTTGCGGTTTGGCGCCTGGGCGCCCGATTTCAACTGCTCTTCAACCGAAAAAAACCGCTAGCAACGTTCGCTTATAGACTCCTCCGTGCGCAGGTGTATTCCACTGTATTGTACGGCCAAAGATACGCCCAAGTTTAATTCCGTCAAGGATTTTGGCCCTGTGGCACTGCATCAATTGTGCACAGGGCGTGCCGTTCAGGCCTGTTCGGGCCGCTCCCATTGGTCGCCGAGCACGAGTTGAGCCAGTCCTTCTGCCCTAACCCAATCAGTCTGTGCGACATAGAGGCTCGTCTCGGTGGCCGGCGAAAAGAACACGGTAGGCGCTTGAGAAGCCATGCCCACGTCCCGTTTGACCAGAAACGGAATACCGTCCGATTCGAGCGCACCCCCCAGCAACGACAATTCCACTTCGTTGTGCCCGAAATAGAGGAGCTTCAAGTTGAGTTCCTTGTCAGACATCGATCCGTTTTTCATGCTCAGTTGGCCCACCAGGTCAGCGGTACGATGTAAACCAGCGCCGGCAGAAAGTTCGCCAGCGGCAGTCGCTTGATATCCAGAAGATACAATCCGATCCCGAGAATCAAAGCACCTCCTGTGGCACTCATCTCATTGATCACCACCGACGACGTGACATCCACCAGCCCTGCGCCCGCCGCCGTGATGCCGCCCTGGACGATCAGCACGGTCAGCGCCGCAAAGAGAACGCCCACGCCGAGGCCTGCCGCCAGGGCCAGGGCGGCAAAGCCGTCCAGCACCGACTTGGCGTAGAGCAGCGTGGCGTCGCCGATCGTTCCATCCTGAATCGAACCCACCACGGTCATGGGACCAACGCAGAAGAGCAGCGAGGCGGAGACGAAACCCGTGACGAACGTGCGCGAGTCCCGTGCAAACCGTGCCTGGAGCCGGCGGCCCACACCCTCGAGCCTGCCCTCGAGATCGAGCAGGGTGCCGGTGACCGCGCCAGCCACGAGTGCGACGATGACCAGGCCGATGTGCTCGGTGAGCACCGAGAGCTTGATCCCGATGAGCAGCGTACCGAGGCCGAGGGCGCTGAGGATGATCGTCTTGAAACGATCCGGTAGCCGGTCTCCCAGGATCAGCCCGAGAGAACCGCCGACGAGCACGGCCACGACATTGACAAGCGTGCCCTGGAATGGCAAGAAGACCTCTGTACGGTCAGGCGCCTACCGGCTGGGCCTTCGCGTCGACTTCCCGGAGCTTTGCGGTGAAGTGCCGCAAAAACGGCGCCTGGTGCACGATCTCGAAGCCTCTGATCCGTTCGCGCTTGTCGAGGATACGCTTGAACGTAGCCACCACGTAGTCCAGGTGTGACTGCGTGTACACGCGCCTGGGAAGCGCCAGGCGAACCAGTTCCAGTGCGGGCGGTTTGTCGCCGTCTCCGAACATGAGACTGCCCAGTTCCACCGTGCGTATGCCGCCCTCCCGGTAGAGCGCCACCACCAGCGCATGGCCGGGGAATCGCTCCGTGGGGATGTGAGAGAGCATCTTTCCCGCCTCGATGCAGACCGCGTGACCGCCCCAGGGGCGCACGGTGGGCACGCCGAGGTCGTGCAGACGCTGACCCAGGTACCGCACCTGCTCCACCCGATGGCCGAGATAGGCAAAGTTGAGCACTTCTTCCAGACCCACGGCCGCCGCTTCCATATCGCGTCCCGACATGCCGCCGTAGGTGGTGAAACCCTCGTAGAGAATCTGCTGGTTGCGGACCCGTTCGGTCACCTCTTCCGAACGAAGCGCGACCACGCCGCCCATGTTGGCAAGGCCGTCTTTTTTGAGCGACACCACGGCGCCGTCGCCCATACCGAACAGTTCGTGCGCGATGTCGAGCAGGGATGTCTCGGCAAATTCCTCTTCCCGGCACTTGATGAAGTAGCAGTTCTCGGCAAATCGCGCCGCATCGAAAATGATCGGCTTGTTGAACTTCTCTGCCACCCGGCGAACGGCGCGAACGTTGGCCATGGAGACGGGCTGCCCGCCGACGGAATTGTTGGTGAT
>JAUVRN010000138.1 GCA_030597645.1 Candidatus Zixiibacteriota bacterium | reverse complement strand
GTGGAGTCGATCGTCCCACCCATCCAGGCGCCGCCCAGGATGGGGTGCATCCCAATCATCTTTATGGCCAGCGGCATGAAGATCATCATCAGTACCGTGAAGATGAGGGTCATGCCGACGCCGAGCGTGAGGTCTTCTTTTTTGGCCCGGCAGGCTGCCGCGGTGGCGATGGCCGCTGAGACGCCGCACACCGATGTGGCGCTGGCGATGATCATGGCCAGGGGTTTATTCCGCATCTTCAACTTGCGGACGGCAAATACGTACATGAAGATCACGACCACAGGCGTGACGATCCAGGCGACCATGAGACCCGGCGGTCCCAGAGCAACGATCTTGGCAAACAGGACTTCAGCGCCGAGCAGGACCAGGCCGGTCTTGATGAACAGTTCTGTTCTGGCGCCGGCCAGAAGCCACGCCGGGGTGCCCACGGTATTGGAAATGAGGAGTCCCAGCAGCAGGGCCCACAGGGCATAGCTGAGGCCCCAGTACTTGACGTTGGTTTGGCTGGCAACCCAGTACGAGAGTGTGGCGAGCAGGAAGACACCGGCGAAGCCGATGACATACCGCGACGGTTTTCCCATCCGCATAAAGGCGACGCCGAGGGTCGTAAGGAGCGCCAGACCGATCAGTAGCAGAATCAGCGGCAGAAAGGTGTTACCGGTGACCGTTCCGTCGTGGACGAAACGAAATGCATCAAGGGGATGGTCCGTCCATGTTCCGATTCTGGGAATGCGCGGAATCCACCCGAGGAGTGCAGCCCCGAAGATGGCGAACCCGAACCAGATCGCCCAGTAGTCTTCGTCTTCCCAGAGTGCGCTGAACCTGCTCATGAGACCGACTCCCTGTTCACTGGGATGTCCACCGCCAGGTGTGAAACCACCGCTACTCCGGCTCGATGGCTCCCACCTTGTCCACCTGTTGGGTCTCCACATCTACCCAGAGGCCCACGATCATCACAGGCAGGTTCCACGATCGGATGATCTCCAGGCCTTCCAGCACCTGGCGGATACTTGCCTCCCGCGGTATCGGATTCCCCGCGCAATCACCGTGTGCGGCCAGGGCGACGAGCCGTGACCCGTGGCGTTCCACCGAAATCAGGACCTTGGCTTTGATGGCGTCCACGACCGTGGGATCGCGGCTCGTAATCAGTTTGGTAGGCCCCGGCTCCGTGATTTCATCTACGTACTGCAGGTCATAGCTGGATTTGAGCCAGTTCATGACCGGTTCCTGTACGCGGCCGTCCATGCAGTTGATGGCGGTTCCAAACTGCGGCATACGTTACTCCTCCCCGGTGTCCGGCCCCTTGTAGGGCTCGGGAGCCGTGCCGCTCTTCCAGGGTGCACGGATGTGCAACAGGGAACGTCTCGACGGCGCCGTCTCTTTCTCATATACGGGAGTGATGAGCGGGCACGGATCTTCGTCCGAGTCCGCGTGTTCCTTTTGCCAGATGTCGCTGATCGCCCGGGTGGCGTTGCGGTACAGGTGGTCCTCACCGATCCGGTTGTAGAGTCCCGTGCGTCTCATGACATTCAATACCAGGTCATTGAGCCCGGAGAACGAGATTTCATACCCCGCTTCGCGCAGACGTTCAACCATCTCGGAGAGTTTCTCCTCTCCGGAGACGTCCAGCTCGTTGATGCCGTTACCTACCACCAGGATATGCCGAAGATCTCTCATGGCAGCAACCCGCTCGAGCATCTGTTCCTCGAGATAGCTCACGTTGGAAAAGATCAGTGAGCCCTGGTAACGGATGACGGCGATGTGACGGCACTGGGCCAGCCTGAAGACCGACCGGTTGCGAAACGTTCCATCGGGGTGCTTGGCCAGCAGCGCGATGCGCGGTTTCATGTCGCGAACCAGATGAATGACGATCGACAGGCCGACGCCGATCATAATGCCGCGATCCAGGTGCGGCGCGAAGGCCAGCGTGCTCACGAACGTAATGATGCTGACGGCGCCGTCATACCAGTGCACACGCCAGGCGTGCACGATACCGCGTGTGCGGATCAGACCGATCACGGCCATCATGATGATGGCCGCGAGGACCGCCTGGGGCAGGTGATACAGCAGCGGGGTAAAAAAGAGCAGCGTGAGCAACACGATGCCGCTCGAAAACACATTGGAGAGACCGCTGACGGCACCGGCCTGCAGATTCACGGCCGAACGTGAGAATGACCCGGAGACGGGGTAGCTCTGGCCAACCGAGCCCACGATGTTGGCGAGTCCCTGGCCGATGAGTTCCTGATTGGGGTCGAGCTGTTGTCCCGTCCGGGCGGCCATGGCCTTGGCGATTGAGATCGCCTCCATGAATCCCAGCAGGGAAATGATCACGGCCATCGGAAACAGCGTGATGAGTTGGTGCATCTCGAATCGTGGCACCGACAACGACGGTACTCCAGCCGGTATGTATCCCACCACCGCGCCGCCGCCCCTCATCGTCATGTGCTGCGGGTCGATGCCGCCGGCGCGCACGCAGAGGCGCCAGGTGCGGGCGTCATGGGTAAGGCTGTCCGGCCACTCGGCCTCGGGGTAAAAGTAGCGCTCGCCGTCGGCTGCCATGGTCGCCTTGAATCGAGTGTCACGGAGCTCATGGCGGAGCTTCGCGGAGATCTCCCTGAGACTCTCGATCCCGACATTCAAGAGGGACATGCGTCCCTGGAGCGCCACGGCATCGGCCGAGCCGTGCCCCAGGACCTGCCGTGCCTCCCGTTTCTCGGTTCCAAGGCGCACCTTTTCGGTACCCTTGGTCGCCAGGACGTCTTCGACCGCGTTGTACATCTGGATGCGCTTGTTCACCTGCGGTGAGCGGATGTGAACAAGCTGGGCCTCATGGTCGCGTTCGAAGCCCATCGTCCAGGACACGACGGTCGCGATCACCACGGCCACCAGTACGTTGGGAATCCGATGATGAATCCGTCTGAGCAGGATCATCGTAGCAAAGGCCAGGACGGCCAGAAGAACGGTGGGCCAGTGCGTGTAGCTGATGGCGGCTTTGATGACATTGATGACGGTCTGGTAGTGATGTTCGGCCTTGTCCACCTGTACGCCGAAGAGCTTTGACAATTGCGAGGAGGCGATGATCAGCGCAGCCGCATTGGTGAACCCGATGACCACCGGATGCGACAGGAAATTGACTACCAGGCCGAGGCGCAGTACACCGAGTGCAAGCTGGAACAGCCCCACCATGAGGGCCAGCAGGATGGCGTAGGCGATGAACGACTCGCTGCCTGCCGTGGCAAGCGGCTCCAGGGCCGTGGCGGTCATGAGCGAGACCACGGCCACCGGCCCCGTGGCGAGCTGGCGGCTCGACCCGAACAGCGCGGCCACCATGGGCGGCAGGAACGCCGCGTAGAGCCCGTAGTAGGCTGGGAGGCCGGCCAACTGGGCGTACGCCATGGACTGGGGCACCAGCACCAGCGCCACGGTCAGGCCCGAAATGAAATCGGCCCGGAAACCGGACAGGGAATAGCCCTTGAACCAGCGTACAAACGGGAATACCGACGTCACCAGATTCATGGCCCGTCCGCTCACGTGTCCCCGCTACGTGTGAATCCCGCTAGATCGACCGGCTGTCCGTCCGCGATAGCTCGGCACTCACCCCACTCGATGTATGCAGCGGGCGTACGTCAGGGCGAGCGTGCGATAAATCATGTGTGCGAATTTCGAGTAGGGCATGTACCACAACAGGAAATAGACGCACACGAGGTGAACGAAATAGTTCGAATAGGCGAGCATGGGCACACCCGAAAGCCGTGTCAACCAGGAGAGGATCCCGGTGAACCCGGCAATGGACAGCATGTAGAGGAATAGATAGTCCGCATAGCCGGTGGCACCCACTTCATCCCGATGTGTCCAGCGGCGGTACAGCAGCAGACCGCCGCCTGTGGTCAGCGCCAGGCCGCTTGAGGCACCCAGGATCTTCACCGGATGCGGCAGATTGATGGGCACCTGAAAAAACGAATGGCTACTCTCCATACCCAGCAGAGACAGGTAGTGGGGGATGAACACAAACACGAGTACGGCCCCGGTCGTGATCATGGCGCCCCCGAAACCGAAGAAGAGCAGCATGTGGCCGATGGCGCGCGGATGGTTGGCGCCACACTTTCGAAACCGGGCGTGCGACAATAGTTCCGGTATGGTGCGCAGAAAGCCCTGCAGGAACGACATCTGCAGTTCATCGCCGGACTGCCGCATGGCCCTCCAGAAGCGCGTGAACCCGATGGCCGCAAAGAGGAAGATCATCAGGTTTCCAAACACGAACAGCGCATCGACCGAACTGTGCGGCAGGAACAGGTTGAAGTCTATCACCTCGCTCTGCAGAAACAGGTACCCGCCGTCGTCCGCCTTCGGTGCGAACAAAAACACGCAGAGCATCAGAACGATGACCGGCGTCAGAAAGAGCGCCGGCAGGGCTTTCGGGCTGGCCAGGGCCTTGCCCATGAACGAGGGGAAGGAGAAGTAGCGGTATACATAGTCCCGTATGGCGGCGAGCACGTCGCCCGGTCGCGCTCCGCGCGGGCAGCGGCGGCTGCAGTCGTTGCACTGGTAGCACAGCCAAATATCGGGATCACTGACCAGGCGGTCGCGCTGGCCCCAGGTGGCCAGGATCATCTCTTTCCTGGGAAACGGTTTGTCGTCCGGCGAGAGTTCACACACGGTCGAACAGGTTGCACATTGGTAGCACTTCTTGAGGTCTGCACCGCCCATCGATTGGACTGATCGGATGAACTCCAGATCCGGTTCCGTGGTCTGCCCCTGGACCATTTCACGCCCCCTGTCGAAGAAAATCGAAATCCCTCTCTGTCAATTTGTCGACCGTCTGCAATCTAATCCGAAGGCGGCCTCAAACAAAGTCCTGTTGTTACGAATTTCACAAGATGTTTCGCTTGTGTCCTGTCGCCGTCCATCCGACCCAGGTGGGAAGACTGGCCCGCATCCGGCAGGCTCAAGGTTCACCCGATGCGGTAGCCGACCAGGGGGCCACACCGGTTAAGCTTGAGAACAGCGAATCAAGATGTATGGTATTATCGACTCGTCTCCAAATCCAACAGCTGAAACCAATAATCGTTGACATAATTGTCGAGGAGGACCGTAAAGCCATGCGCATAAGGCACTTAGCATGTATCAAGAATCTCGTGATAAGCCCACAGATTGACCGAAAATGCTTGACCTGGCTTGTGAACAAAAGTACGTTCTGTACCGAACACAGGAAGAGGAGGGCGGTTACCAGGGGAAGCAGTCTAGCCGTGTGCATACGTGAAAAGCATGACTATTTCACAGCATCGAACTCGCATCGTGGGGATAGGTCAGCAATGTGTGTTTTTCGCAACTTGTGAAAAAAGTGACGTGCCCGGCTGGCAGTAGCGGAGCCCAGGTGACCAGATCGGTTCTTTCTGAAACGGTGTGTTAAGGAGGCGTTGCGTAATGGATAAGACACAGCTGATACGTCCTCACGGAAGCGACGAGCTCACGATTCTACTGCTGGAGGGCTCTGAGCGTGCCGCGGAGTTGAAGCGGGCCGAATCACTCCCCAAAGTGGAACTGACGTCGCGTGAAACAGGTGACCTGATTTTCATGGGCATCGGCGGCTTTACGCCGCTTACGGAGTTCATGGGCAAGGACGACTGGCACGGCGTGTGCCGGGACATGCAGATGAGCAATGGCACCTTCTGGCCGATCCCCATCACGCTTTCGCATGAGAAGAAACTGGCTCCGGGTCCCGAGATCTGTCTCGTCAGTGGCGAGACGAAGGAGATCATGGGTACCATGAAGGTCACCGAGTCCTACAAGATCGACAAGGAATTCGAGTGCAAGAGCGTCTTCACTACCACGGACACCGAGCATCCGGGTGTCAAGGTCGTGATGGCCCAGAAGGAGTGGAACATCGCCGGGCCGGTAAAGGTGCTCTCCGAAGGCTACTTCCCGGAGGAGTTCAAGGGAATCTACCAGCGACCCACCGAGAGTCGCAAGATCTTCGCCGAGAAGGGCTGGAAGACGATCGC
>JAUVRN010000119.1 GCA_030597645.1 Candidatus Zixiibacteriota bacterium | reverse complement strand
GGGCGACGTGTCGAACTGGGCCAGGGCGTGGCGGCGGAACGTGGCCGAACGGATGTCTGGCTGCTGAAACACATCGCCCCCCTGCCGGCCGTGGTGGTGAACCTGTCGGGCGTCGTCAACCTGCCCGACGGGTCGAGTGTAGAAGTCCGGCCGGCCGAGCCGGCGCCGCCCTATCCCGACGGTCGTTCACGCGCTCGCATGACACTGCCCGATCCGTCGGGTGAACTCGTGGTGCGTCGCGCCCGCCCCGGCGACCGAATGCGGCCGTTCGGAATGCGGGGCAGCCGCCTCGTTTTCGACCTGCTGAGCGAAGCCGGTGTACCGAGCCAGAGGCGCGAGCACTCATGGGTGCTCGCCTCGGATGAGACGATCTACTGGCTGCTCGGAGTCCGCCAGTCGGAGTCGGGTCGTGTCACGCCTGGGGCCCGGCCGGTGTACGAATTCACCTGGATGGCCGAAGAATAGGAACAGCGACGCGCATAGTGTCCTGAGTCTCAGACACCGGCGGCGACTCCGTCTCAACCATGTCACAGCACAAGCTCGAACCGATTATCAGCACGGAGAGACTGCACGTGCGCGTGACGGAAATGGGCCGCGAACTGGACGACCACTATCGTGGCAAGAACCCTCTCCTGGTGGCCATCCTCAAGGGCTCGTACATGTTCATGGCCGACCTGTCACGTGCGATGGCGGAACCCCACGAAGTGGACTTTATCGCCACGGTGGCGTATGCGGGTTCTGAGCCCGATTCGAGTGGGGTTCGGCTTGTCAAAGACATGGATCTGGACATCACGGGCCGGCACGTGTTGATTGTGGAGGATATTGTCGATTCGGGTCGGACCCTGGCCAAGATCTGTGCCCTGCTGGCCACACGGCACCCGGCATCGCTCCAGGTAGTGACGTTGTTGGACAAACCTGAGGCGCGTGTCGTGGATGTGCCTATCATGTTGACCGGGTTCAACGTACCCGATCGTTTTGTGGTGGGTTACGGGCTGGATCTGGCGGAACAATACCGCCATCTGGACGGTATCTATATCTGCACCGATCTCGAGGAGACTCCGACGGACTCCCGGCCGAATCGGTGCCACGGATAGACGACTGGAGAATGAGGTTGAATAGATTGAACCGAAAAGACGACAGACGCGGCAAACCGCCCCGCGGACCGGGCGACGATCCCAAGGGGGACTTCAACCCCTGGCGCCGTACCTCCCGAACACTCCTGTTCTGGCTGCTCATCGTGGTCGTGGCGGTGGGCATGTATCAGATGCTCGACCCGTCGCGTGCGCGCAGGGTGCCCGTATCCTATAGTGAATTCAATTCGGAGCTCGAAAAGGGCAACATCAAGTCGGTGACCTTCACCGACCGGGATGTGCACGGCGTATTCAAAACGCCGTTTACGCCTCCGGACGGTGCGGCATCACGGAAGCAGGCATCGTATACCGAGTTCGAGATGACCCTGCCGTTTCCGGATGCCTCCAAGCTGGTGGAGCGTCTCGAGACCGCCGGCGTCACGGTGGCTGCCCAGGCCAAAGAGTTTTCATGGACCACGTTGCTTCTGACGTTCTCACCCTGGCTGATCTTCATTCTGATCTGGCTGTTCATGATCCGGCAGATGCAGGGCGGACCCAAGGGACTGTTCTCGTTCGGCAAGACCAAGGCGCGTCTCCTCACCGAGCACAAGCCGGAGATCACGTTTGCGGACGTGGCCGGTACAGATGAAGCCAAGCAGGAACTGTGCGAGATCATCGAGTTCCTCAAGGAACCGGCCAAGTTCCAGAAGCTCGGCGGCAAGATCCCCAAGGGGGCCCTGTTGCTCGGACCTCCCGGAACGGGCAAGACGCTGCTGGCACGCGCTGTGGCGGGTGAAGCGGACGTACCCTTCTTCAGCATGTCCGGCTCCGACTTCGTGGAGATGTTCGTCGGCGTCGGCGCGTCGCGTGTCCGCGACCTCTTCGAGCAGGGCAAGCGCAGCGCGCCGTGCATCATATTCATCGACGAGATCGACGCCGTGGGACGTCACCGGGGCGCCGGCCTGGGCGGTGGACACGACGAGCGCGAACAGACGCTCAATCAGCTTCTCGTGGAGATGGACGGTTTCGAATCCAACGAGGGCGTGATCCTCATTGCCGCCACCAACCGGCCCGACGTGCTCGACCCGGCGCTGCTGCGTCCCGGTCGTTTCGACCGCCAGATCGTGGTCGACTCACCCGACGTCAAGGGTCGCGAAGGGATCCTCAAGGTGCATTCGCGCAAGATCGCCATGGCCGACGACGTCAGTCTCGAGGTGCTGGCACGCGGAACACCGGGCCTCTCCGGTGCCGACCTGGCCAACCTGGTCAACGAAGCCGCCCTGCTGGCCGCCCGTCGCAATCAAGACAACGTGACGATGAAAGACTTCGAGGACGCCAAGGACAAGGTGATGATGGGCACCGAGCGGCGCAGCCTCGTGATCTCGGAGGAGGAAAAGGAAACCACCGCGTATCACGAAGCCGGACACGCGCTGGTGGCCAAACTGATTCCGGGCACCGATCCGGTGCACAAGGTGACCATCGTACCGCGCGGCCGGGCCCTGGGGCTCACCAGCTACCTGCCGGTGGACGAGCGACACACGCATTCACGTGACTACCTGAAGGGTTGCATGGCCTTCATGATGGGCGGGCGAGTGGCCGAACAACTCGTCTTTGATCAGTTGACCACGGGTGCCGGCAACGACCTGGAGCGTTCCACCGACCTGGCCCGGCGCATGGTCTGTGAGTGGGGCATGTCGGACGAGATGGGACCGCTCACGTTCGGCAAGAAGAAGGAGGAGATCTTCCTGGGGCGCGAGATTGCGCAGCACCGCGACTATTCCGAGGAGACGGCCAGGATGATCGATGCGGAAGTGAAACGCATCGTACTCCAGGCCGAGGAGAAGGCGCGCACGCTGCTCAAGGCCAATCTCGAAAAGCTCAAGCGCATCGCCCTGGCGTTGCTCGATCGTGAGATCCTCGACGGCCACGAACTGGACAAGCTCATAGACGGCGAAGATCTGCCGGCGCAATCCCCGGAGCCTTTGCCGGCCACGTGACAGAGTCAAAAGAACGATCGCGAAGGGCCCCTTTCAGGGGCCTTTTTCGCATCGTCCTATACGACGATACACTCCAGCCCCGCCTGCTGCGCGGCCTCCAACTGTTGTCGATCTGAAGATATGAAGCAGTCGGCCTCCCACTCCATCGCGGAGGCGATGTGCAGTGCGTCCGAAGCATGCAGGGCTGATCGCTCCAGCAGGTTGATGGATCGATCCACGACTGCCCCGGTGAGTTGCACCATGTCCGTGTCGGAAATGTCGGCAAGCACCATCGCCCTGATGCCACGATACTCGCGCTTCGATAGCCGTCCCTCACGTATCTGACGGCACAACGCGGAAATCAGCTCGGTCAGACCAAGAACGCACATGCCCACGGAATCGGCGGAGACCAACAGCTCCCGCACTCTGTCGGTTCCAGGCTCTCTAAGGTATCCCTTTGCAAAGGCGGATGCGTCGAAGTACGCTCTCATGTCCGAACACGCCGACGCTCTGCGATGATGGTCCTGGAGAGGAAGACACCCTTCACGGCCAGGATCTCACGCGGGCGTTTCCACGACGGAATCGCTTCATCCGTGGCCGGAATGAGCCTGGCGATGACGCGACCATGCCGCAGGATCTCCACGGAATCGCCCCTCTCCACGTCATTCAGAATGGTAGAAGCGTTCTTACGAAATTCCGTAAACGACACGGCTCTCATGTACAGCAATGTACATTCTGTACATAAGTTCGTCAAGCTCAATCCGGGCGTTTTTTGAGGCTACCGATTCACCAGGGGGGGACCGGACGTCAGCGCCTGGCGCGACGGAAACCGCCGACTGCGACAAGGCCCAGACCGGTGAGAAACATGGTCGCCGGCTCAGGCACCGGTTCCGGATTAGAACCGGGTATGTAACCAGGCGTGGGTACATCGAGCAGCTCGAAGTCGGCAAAGTTGTCGCCAAAGTCGGTTCGGAGATCGGCACGCGCCAAACTCCATCCCGCAGCGGCATCGGGTGCGGGCGTACCCTCGCCTGCGTTGAAAGAACCCGCGTCGCCGTATTGTATCGCATCCACTATGGTGCCGGTAGCATCCCGCAGCCAGACCGCATCCGGTCCGTTCTGCCAGTCGACGGAGCCGGTGAAATCGCGAGCAGCCAGGACATCACCGAGCGCAGAACTGGTGGCCACCACCAGGATCCCGTCCGGTGGAATGACGGCACCGGTGAGGTCGACGGTGCGATACTCCAGTCCGTTGAAGCCATTGACACCCACCAGTGCCCAACCCGTCAGATCCAGTCCGGCGGTGCCGTAGATCTCGGTGAAGACCGACGGGGCATCCGAACCGATGCCGTCATACATGATCTCGCTTATCACCGGCAGCGCACATGCCGGTCCCCCGTGAAACGCAATCAGCGACACCGTGGTCGCCAGGTACCCAACCAGCCTGATGATCTTCATCCATCCTCCCTGAATACGATTCCATTGTCTTGGCGACAAATCCGGGTGCGGGCCCGCACACCATCCGCGTCGAGGAACGAGGAAGCCGTTCCTGCGCGTGTTCCGTATCAATTGCGGTGCCCGAACCGGATCCATCATGTCACATCCGTAATGCGCGCGGCCAAACGAGCCAAGCCAGACCGATCACCGCGTGCCGGCGGCCGGCCGCTTTGCTCGACGTTGCGCAGCCATCGTTCCGCCCGCGCCGGCTGAATCACCTCAACCTCTACGACGGCTTGATGTTGCAGCGGCCGCGGAGATACGGCCGCAACCGCAGGTGACATTGCGCACCGTTGCGCATCAGCGGGACCCGTGAATCGGGTTGTATGGAGCAGGTACCTTCCGTACCCTGAACGCTCAGTCCATCTTGACCTCGATGTTTCAGATGGTGGCGAACCACAGGCGGTTTCCGGCGTAAGTTTCTGATACATTGAGATCTAACCACTCAGGATGAAAGGATTGTCATGCCGAAGTCTTCTGCCACTCCGGGCGCTCATGACCAATTCGCATCACCGCAGGCGAGAATGCCGCGCCTCGCCGTAGCCGCCGCGCTCGCCTGCCTCGTCGCAGTAACGACCGCATGGGCCGGTGCACCACGTACCGACCGCAGGTCGGTGCGCGACACGTATCACGGCGTACCGGTAACCGAGGACTACCGGTGGCTGGAAGACGCGGACGACCTCGAGGTCCAGGCGTGGACCCGGGCACAAAACGAATACGCGCGCGAGTACTTCGACGGAATCGACCAGCGAGATGCCATTCGCGACGAGTTCTGGAGGCTTTTCGGTGCGCAGCACGTCTCCTACTACAGCCTCAAGTACGTGGGTGGAAAGTTCTTCGCGATGAAATCGCTGCCGCCCCACGAACAACCGTTTCTTGTGACCCTCGAGTCGGTGCACGACACGCAATCCGAACAGGTTTTGATCGATCTCAACACGCTCGACACATCCTTTACGACGGCGATCGACTTTTACGTACCGTCGCTGGACGGGAACATGATGGTCGTGTCCATGTCACGAAGGGGCAGTGAGTACGGTACAGCCTACGTGTACGACGTGATCACCGGGGCCCAGCTCGACGACGTGGTGCCGCGGGTCAACGGACCGACGGCGGGTGGCAGCGTAGCGTGGCTACCGGACGGCAGCGGCTTCTATTATACGCGCTATCCCCACGAGGGCGAACGCGCCGAGGAAGATCTCAGCTTTTATCAGCAGGTCTATTTTCACCGTCTCGGCACACACCACGAAGACGATCGGTACGCGATCGGTAAGGAGTTTCCGCGCATAGCGGAGATCGAACTGTTTACACCCCCCGGCGGCCGCTACATCGTCGCCGAGGTTTCCAACGGCGACGGCGGCGAGTACGCGCACTGGCTTCTCGATCCGCCCTCCGGCTGGCACCGGGTCACGGAGTTTGCCGACAGCACGCGCAACGTCCGTTTCGGACCGGACGGCGCGCTCTATTTCCTCTCCTACAAGAATACGCCCAACGGCAAGGTCCTCCGGCTGGAGCCTGGCGAATCCGACTTCGCCGGTGCAACCGCGGTAGTGCCCGAGAGCGAAGTCGCCATCAAGGAGTACCTGCCCACGGCGAGCAAGATCTACGTGGCCGACATCGTCGGCGGCCCGTCGCGCGTACGCATGTTCGATGTCGACGGCACCGAGTCACGACCATGGCCGGTCGAAGAGATCTCGAGCGTCAGGGCATTTCGCGCGCTGGAGGGCGACGCGATCCTGTTCAACGCCGCCAGCTATACGCAACCCTCGGCGTGGTACGAGTTCGATCCCGCTACTTCGGAGGTCACGAAGACGGCGCTTGTCCAGGAAACAGAGGCGGACTACAGACATGTGGACGTCACGCGCGTCTTCGCCACGTCCCGAGACGGCACGCGGGTGCCACTCAACATCCTGCATCCTCGCGGCATCGAGCTGGGCGGCAGCCACCCCACCATCCTCTACAGCTACGGGGGATACGGCATCAGCATGACGCCCGGTTTCAGCAGCTC
>JAUVRN010000301.1 GCA_030597645.1 Candidatus Zixiibacteriota bacterium | reverse complement strand
GCGACAGACAGTCCGCAGATCGTAGCGGCGCGACAGGAGCCCCTACCCGGCCCCCTCCTCCTCAACGCAATACCGGGCGTACTCCAAGTTCAGGCTCTTGTCGGTGAGGATCACGAAGTCGCCCCGCCCCGTGTGTTCGTCCGGGTCGAACGAGCGAAAGTCGTCGGCGTTGTCCAGGGACACCACCAGGCTGCGGGTCCCCGGCCGGTAGTGCTGCACTTGCTCGGTGGTCCCCGTGAAGTTCTCCACGTGGAAGCCTCCTACCATATGCAATACCAGAGCCCCCGGGCTCGTCTCCAGGTACGTCGTGATTGCATGAGCCATGGACGCGTCCCATAAGGTCTGGGCCTGGAGGCCGTTCTCCAAGAATGCCCCCATGTGGGCGGGGGGCCCAGCGGGTGGAGTCTCAGCCGCAGGGTGGCTGGGCTGCTCCACTTCGTGGTCAGCGACGAGCGTATCGCTTTGCGCCGCCGCCTCACCCGCCGGTGGTATGCACTGCCTTTCCATCGGCATCTCGGCCATGAGAGCGAGCCATTCCGCCCGGTACGCTTCGCTGGGTTCGGGGTAAGGCAGCGGCGGGAGGAAACTCTGCGCATACGACGGAAGAGCGTTCACCGCATCCCTGCCCAGTCGAGTGACCCGGCTCACGTAGCGGCGCGGGGCGTTGGCGGCGATGACCGGGATACCGGCCTCCTTTGCCAGCTCCACCATGGACCGGTAGTCGGCGTCGTAATACTCCCACGGGCGGGCGTCCGCCTTGAACTGCTTCTCCGTAATGAAGTCCTGCAAGTACTCGTCTAGGATGCCCTGGACGTCACGCTCGAACATCTCCAACGACAGAGCAACGGGGCGAACGACACCAGACTCCTCTCCCGCCTCGGCGGTCGCCAACGCCTCGCGCAATAGCTCGGCTTCGATCCAATGGCCTACCGGGTCGGTGTGGTTCTCTCCGACCAGTACCACGTCCACTGCGGCCATGGCCCGGACGATGTCTGCCAGAGATGCGGGCTCACCCTCACCGGTGAACACGCGAAAGTGATCGGTGTAATCGACGTCCTGCTGCATGGCGGCCGTGTCCGAAATCTGAAGGTCAACACCGTGTGTTGGGTACCCGAAGCCGTGAGCGACCACGCTCACGCTCCCCAGGAGCAGGAGTGGCGGCGTGGCAAGGAGAATAGAGAACCGGTTCATCACATTTCGTCCGCGAGTCTGAGGTGAGCACGGAATCTAGGGTGCCGCGCCTGCATGGGAAGTCTCGGGCAGAGCCTCCGGGCCGTCTCGAACCCTTCAACTGTTACCCGCCGGGCCAGAGGCGGTCACTCTCCAGCGCGTGCAATAGCGCCTCGATTGGCCACACGTCAATGCCGTCCGGCGTCTTGAGTTTTCGCCCGCCCGTGTAGACTAAGATCCGGCGCACCAGATCCGGTAGGTCGCTCATTGCCCGCAGACCCGACAGCAGTGGTTCAGAGAACCTGCGTTGTGACTTGACCTCTAGGGCCAAGAACTCACGGCCGCGCCTCAAGAGGAAGTCAACCTCAACCCGCTTCGCCTGAACTGGAGCCCAGTAGAACATGTCATCGAGCAGGGGCGACTCTTGGGCGTGTGTTCGGATCAGCGTGAAGACCCAGCCTTCCAGTAGTGGGCCCCGCTCTTCTGCCGACGGGGGACCGAACTGCCTCTTTGCGGCGCGAACCAATCCGGGATCAACCCAGTAGAGCTTGGGGTGCTTGCGCTCCCGCACTCTGAGTCTCGCCTCGTAGGCGGGGAGGCGATGCACCAACAGGGTATCCTCGAGGATCTCGAGATAGCTGCTGACCGTGGTACGAGCAGTCCCGGCGTCGCGGGCTATGGCGGAGACGTTCACGACTTGTCCGTGAAACAACGCCGCGATTGGCAGGAAGCGCACGAAGCCAGGGAGGTTTCTTACCAGTGCTTCGGCCTTGATCTCTTCCCGCAGGTACATCTGAACGTACGCTTCCAGCGCGGCGCGGCGGTCCGAGGCGTTCCAAATGAGCGCGATGGAACCGTACTGTAGCACACTCTCCAGCTTGAAGTCCCCACGCAATTCCCGGGGTACGAGCGGAAACATCGTTTTTCGCACGGCCCTGCCGGCCAGCAAGTTGGTTCCAGCCGTCTTGAGCTTCCGTGCACTCGAGCCGAGCAACGCGAAGCGCAGGCGTCGCTGTTCGATGAACCGATGCACCTCGTTCAGGAGTCCCGGGATACGCTGGATCTCATCAACTAGCACCCAGCTACCCTTTCTCAGGGTCCTGAGTTCAGCGGAGAACAGTGATGGATCGGCCAGCAGGTCGTGGTAGAGGCCTTCGTCCAGCAGATCGATGCTGTGAGCTTCGGCGAACTGCCGGCGGGCCCAAGTGCTCTTCCCAACGCCACGTGGGCCAAACAGGAAGAAACTGGAACGAGGCGCCGTGCAGATCCTAGGGTAGGTCGGGCTGTCAGGCATGCCGTCAAAATACCATGAAAAATGACGACAAGCTAGTCAGCGATGCAACGGAGACTTACTCCGCCTTCACTCGCATCCGTTCCGCGGCCCCGTAGCGTAGAAACAGCACCGGAACGACAACCATGTTCAACGCGGTGGAAGTCAGCAGCCCGCCCAACACCACGATTGCCATCGGTGCCTGGATCTCCTTGCCGGGTTCCCCGCCACCCAGCGCCAGCGGTAGCAACGCCAACGCAGCCGTGAGCGCGGTCATCAATATCGGATTGAGCCGCTCGATGGACCCCTGGAATACGGCCTCCCGCAATGTCTTGCCTTCAGAGAGGAGCCGATTGTAGTGGCTCACCAGTAGAATCCCATTGCGTACCGCAATCCCGAACAGCGTGATACAGCCCACCAGCGTCGCCACGTTCAACACGCCGGCCGAGAGCAACGTAGCAAACACACCGCCGATTAGTGCCAAGGGCAAATTCACCATGACGAGCAACGCCGCACGCATGGTCCCGAACTCCTGGAAGAGTATGAGGAAGATCGCAACTATCGAGAGTAGCGAGAGCGCCGTGATCGTCCGCGTGGCGGCCTGACCGCTTTCGAACTGGCCGCCGTACTCGATATAGTAGCCATCGGGAACCACCACGTTCGCCTCTATCCGCGCGCGGAAATCATCCACGACGCCGCCAACGTCCCGACCCTCCACGTTGGACTGGACGACCAGCTTGCGCTGCACGTTCTCACGACTGATGACGTTCGGTCCTCGCTCTTCACGTATGTCGGCCAGCAGCGATAGCGGTACTGGCGGCCCGAGGCGGGTGGCCACCAGGGCTGCTCGGATCTGTTCACTACTCGACCTGTACTGTTCGTCGAAGCGAACGACGAGATCGAACGCATTCTGACCTTCCAGCACCTGTGAGACGGTTTCGCCATAGAACGAGACGTCGACGGCCTCCGTGAGATCTCCCGCGGTCACACCATACTTCGCCATCGCATCCCGGTTCGCGTACACCCGGAGTTGTGGCACGTCAGCTTGCTGCTCCACCGAGAGATCGACCACTCCGGGAACGTCCTCCACAGCCAAACGCACGGCCTCGCCGATTCGCCTTAGCTCGTACAGGTCGGGACCGAAGATCTTCACGGCGATCGCGGCGCGTGTCCCCGACAGCATGTGATCGATGCGATGTCCGATCGGCTGACCGATGGTGATATTCATCACCGGTACCACCGTGAGGACCTGCCGCAACTCGGCCGTAACGTCCGCCAGCTTGGCATGCGATAGATCG
>JAUVRN010000313.1 GCA_030597645.1 Candidatus Zixiibacteriota bacterium | reverse complement strand
GTACGCGGCGCGCAAGGATCTCGACGTGGAGGGCAGGGACCTCCACCGGGGCGCGATTTTCATTCCGCGGCGCGCCAACCCGGTCGACTACGAGGAGACGCTGGCCGAAGTGGCACGGGCCAGCGGTGTCAGCATGCTGGCGATCAGCAGCGGCAAGGGTATCGTGGGACCCGATCTCGGCGGCGGCGAACTGCGCCTGCTGCGACAGCCGCGCGTGGCCATCGTGGCCGCGGGACCGACGTCGTTCACGAGCATGGGCGCTCTGTGGCATCTGCTCGATCAGAAACTCGGCGTACCGTCCTCCCTCATCGACATCACGCGACTGGGCCGGACCGATCTGTCCGTGTACAGCGTGTTGTTGCTGGCCGACGCCGGGGGCTCGTACTCCGGCGTGATCGGCGAAGACGCTATAGACCACATCAAGAAGTGGGTGCGCAGCGGCGGCACGCTGATTGCGATGGAAGGGGCGGCGGCGTTCTGTGCGGATACGACGGTCGGCCTGTCATCGGTTCG
Organism: Candidatus Zixiibacteriota bacterium; assembly: GCA_030597645.1. Lineage (GTDB taxonomy): Bacteria > Zixibacteria > MSB-5A5 > JAUVRN01 > JAUVRN01 > JAUVRN01. The sequence goes on along the minus strand of JAUVRN010000313.1, from coordinate 3,081 downwards.
GGTCCGTCGCCAGGTTCTTGACGAGCTTGCTGACTATGAAGAGGCTGCCGAGCGGGAAATCGCCGCAGAAAAACCCGACATGTCCGATGTGCACGTGTGGGACTATCCCGCACAAAAGGACACCGCCGGGGCGTCTGAACCCAAAGCGAAACGGTCCACCGAAGAGATCGAGAAGACCGATGAGCTTGCGCGCGTCTTTTCGCCTCACGGGGCCATCCTGCGGGTCAACCTGGACCAGGAGCACTGGCTGACGGCAGGAGTGGGTGAGCGTGTCCCGGCCTTGCTCTATTCGACCTATGCGCTGCTGGCGCGGTTTCCAGCCGTGCGGACGGTCGGGCGTTTCGCGGACAGGGAGGACATACGCGTCTCTGGACTGCTGTGGCCCGAGGCGCGTGAACGACTTGCCCGTACGGCCTACTGCACGCGCGAGGGCATGGGACAGGGGCAGGTGATCCTGTTCGCGGGTCAGCCCAACTTCAGGGCTTACTTCCGGGGCGCAGAACGGCTGCTGAGCAACGCGATCCTGTTCGGCCCCGGCATGGGCACGCGCTGGACGCCGGACTGGTAGTCCAGGCGAATTCCTGATTTGGCATCCTGCGCCCGGAGCAGTATCTTGTGAGTGGACCCCGTCCCCACCCGAACAGGGCAGCCTCTGTGGCGACGGAATTGAACATGCCGAATCGGCTACGTTCCGGCATCATCCCGTCGGCTACGCGAACTGCTGTCCGGTTCGGTCTTCCGGCGGTACTCCTCTCCGTACTGCTGGTGCTGCACCTGCAGGCCGAAACGGTCTCCAGGCGCTCCACCCCGACGCCCCAGCCGGCGGAGTCTGCGGGGTTGCCGCGCATCGGCCTGTCGGAAACGGTTCTCTATTTTGAGGCCGAACGGTTCATGGAGCTGCCTCCGGTTCAGGTCATCACGATCTTCAACACGCAGGACATCGGAGTACTCCACTGGGACCTTGACGTAGACCGGGGGTGGCTGTCGGCCAGTCCAGCCACCGGCCAGCAGAACGAAGCCAACATCTCCGTCTGGATCATAGGCAGTTTCCAGGTGCTGGGTCAGCACACCGGCCACATCATCGTGGGCAGCAACAATGCCATCAACGCGCCGGAGACGGTGTGGGTTCACCTGAATATGCTCTGCCCGATCGAGCTGACCGGTGACGTCAACGACGACGGTCAGATTACTCAAAGCGACATCATTTACCTGGTCAACCACCTGCTGCGCGCCGGACCACAGCCACTGCCCCTGGTGCAGGCGGGTGACGTGCTCTGTGACGGGGATCTGGACCTGGGCGATGTGATTTACCTGGTCAACTTCATACTCAAGGCTGGACCGTCGCCCTGCAACGCATGCGCGCTGATCTGAACAGCCCTATAGCAGCGGGCAGGACCAGAAATCCGGCACAAGCGTGCAGGCGTCACACGGTGCGGCACCGCCTTTGAAGATGTAGTTGACGAGATAGATGATATCCCGGGTGCCGACGGCCGCATCGCAATTGGCATCGCCGGCAGCCTCGCACGGCACCGGTGGTGTACCGCTCCTGAACACGAAATTGACCAGTCCGATGATGTCCGCGGGTCCGACGCTTCCCCCGGCATCTATATCCCCGGTCATGACCAGGGCGCATTCGCAGGCATCGCCTTCGCCGTCACCGTCCGTGTCCGTCTGGTCCGGGTTGACATCCGCCGGCCCGTTGTCGCCCGCATCGCCCACCCCATCCGTGTCCACATCGCTCTGATTCGGGTTGGAATCGTAGGGGCAGTTGTCTGCGAGATCAAGCGTCCCATCGCGATCGGTATCGGCCAGCAGTAGGTTGGCCACGGTCGCATACAGGCGCTCGCCGACGATGGAATCCACACGCACCGAGATGCCGGTCGGTCCCGTGTACCCGTCACTGGACGGTGTCGTGCCGGGGCCGAACAGGTCCTGCCCGGCAATGTCGCTGGTAAACGGCGCTGATCTGCGCATCTCAAAGGGCCACCACCACGCCGCGCTGTCGGTCAGGCGCCCCTCCGGGTTGGTGCTGTAGTCCCGGGCTGGATCGTAGCCCGCATCCTCGACCATCACGGAGTAGTGCGGCGACCCGTTGTTGACGGGCCACGACCAGATCAGTGAGTCGTGCACGTGTGTGATGAGCAGCCCGCGCTTCAGCGGGTCGCTTCCCCAGGCGAGATCCGGCCAGAGGTACACGCTGAAATCCGAATCGAATTTGTCGAACGTCCCCGTCGACTGCGAATTGCGATATTCGAGCAGGAAATACTCACCCTCCGAGCGGTCGATGTGGATGCGATAAAGCGAGCTGTCGGGGTGTGTCTCGATGTCGTATACGACGACGTGCTGAAGCGTGTCCCACAGATCGACGGGCACAATCCAACCCAGTTCCTTCTTGCTCCAGCCGCAGAAGTGGGAGGGCGAGCGCCACGATCCGTAGGCCATCAACCCGTAGCCGTAGTAGCCCATGATGCCCCAGTCCACCATGGGGTGGTCATTGTCGTCGCCGGGTGTCGAGTAGGTGCCGGTATCGAGCTTGGCGTTGTAGTCGTACAGGTCGGGGAGTCCGAGATTGTGTCCCAGCTCGTGGGCGAAGACGCGGATGCCGTTGACGGTATCGACGCCGAGGAACTGCGTCGGATTGGCCGGATCGCGCAGGGGGCGGGTCTCCGGTGAGGTGCTCCACCGGGATATCCGCATACCGTCGAATGGACCGGGTCCGCCGCCCAGCGCGTAGCTGGCCGCATGCGACCAGATGTCGTTGGGATCCTGTGAATCTTCTTCGCCGTTGCCTGAACGGACAAAGATGACGGCGTCCACGACGCCGTCTCCGTTGGCATCATACTGCGAGTAGTCGATCTCCGAGTCGAGCTGGGGGAGGATCGACTCCAGGTCGTACCACGGGGAATAGACTCCGACGTCGTACCATCCGACCACGTCACCGCTCATCTTCAACCGGCCGTACGAGGTCTCGTAGAAGTAGTCCGCCATCGAGCCCCCGGGCAGGACGTTCCTGGAGAACAGCAGCGTGTCGTATATCTCTCGTGCGTACGTGCCGGGGCGATTCGACCACTCGACGAGGAT
>JAUVRN010000435.1 GCA_030597645.1 Candidatus Zixiibacteriota bacterium | reverse complement strand
GTTCTCCAACGAAGCAGGGCAGGGGTCGGCGGCCATGGCGCACTCGACGGCCAAAGTGGACGAGCCCGTGCGCGAAGGCCTCGTGGCGGTGCTCGGCCCTTTCATCGACACCATCGTGATCTGCCCCATGACGGCGCTGGTGATCATCACCACCGGTCAGTGGGCGTCCGGGCTCAATGGCGCTCCGCTGACCATGGCTTCGTTCGATGCCGCACTGCCTGTTTACGGCCAGTGGATGGTCGTGATCGGGATCATCCTGTTCGCCTTTTCGACGGTAGTGGCCTGGTCCTATTACGGCGAAAAGGGTATCGAATACCTGGCCGGACCGAGGGCCAAAATGCCCTACAAGTGGGTGTTCCTTCTGTTCACCGTGCTGGGCGCCCGTTTTGATCTGACCACGGTCTGGTCGTACGCCGATACGGCCAACGGGCTCATGGCCGTGCCCAACCTGATCGCGCTTATTGCTCTGTCCGGCGTCGTCGTGGCCATGACCCGGAAGTACGTGGGCGAAAGACGAGCCGGCAAACACAAGCCGTTGCGCTAGCCATCGGGTTTTGTCTCCATGGAACGATTCGCACGCGGAAGCCCCCGGCGGTGAAAGGTCTGTTCGCGCGAGACTGGGCTGCACTCGCACAGGTGTTCGCTTTCCTGGACGAGTTCGCGGCCGCACACCGGTTGGACGAACCGGTGCGCTACACCGTGGCGCTCGCTGTTGAAGAGCTCTTTACCAACATGATCAAGTATCACGGTGACGGGGCCCCTGAGATCCCGCTCCACGCCGAGGTGGTGGACGGGGCCGTCCGCATCGTCCTGGAGGACCATGACGTCGAGCGGTTCGACATCACGGAGGTGCCGGCGCGCGACATCGACAAGCCTGCGCCGCAACGACGGTCGGGCGGGCTGGGTATTCACCTGGTGCGCGAGATGATGGACGATTTTCGCTACGAGTATAAAGACCGATGTGGCACCATCACGATAGTGAAGCGACTGGAGTAGGTAGATGTTCGAGATCACGAAGACGGAAGAGGGTAAGATCGAGCTGACGGGCCGATTCGATGCATCCCAGGTGGCGCGTGCACAGGAGGTCTTCGACACCGTCAAGGGTACCTGTGTGATCGACTGCTCCAATCTAGAGTACATTTCCAGCGCCGGTCTCGGCATTCTCCTGGCCACGTACAAGAGACTCCATGCGGATGGGGACACTCTGCGACTCCAGAATATGCGCAAACTGGTGCGAGATGTCTTTCGGTACTCTCGGATGGACACTATATTCGAGGTCGAATAGCCGCCAACTGCCCATCCTGATGGGGTGGGGCCCGAAACCGTTTGCGTCAGGGCCGAGTCAGGACTAGCTTTTTACCGCAAACCATCAGTGCATCAAGGGCTCTGAAAGCCCACAAGAGCGTTCATCACAGGGAGATCCTCACGCGGGGTCGGGGGGTGGCAGGCCGAATCTGCGCGCCGACCACCAACCTTGCTTCCTTCCGGCTGTATGTATGACTGAACACGTCGATTCGGAACTGGTTGCCCGTGTCCTGACGGGCGATACGAGCGCCTTCGACGCGCTCATCCTCCGGTATCAGAAGCCGCTGTTCAACAGCTGCCTGAGGATGGTCGGCAATCGTGAAGATGCCCGTGATATCGTGCAAACCGTGTTTCTGAAGGCGTACGAGAAGCTGGATACCTTTGATCGGGAGCGCAGGTTTTTTAGCTGGATCTTTCGCATGATGATGAACGAATCGCTTAACCTGATGGACCGCCGCCGCCCCACGCAGGAGTTGGCCCCGAGTCTCGCGGCACCCGGATTCAGTCCGGAGGAGACGTTGCTTCAGGATGAGCGCCATGCCAGGATCCAGGACGCATTGATGAGACTTCAGCCCGACTACCGCGCGGCGGTTGTGCTACGTTACTTCGGCGATCTGTCGTACCGCGAGTTGGCCTACGTGCTGGACATCCCCGAGAAGACGGTCAAATCAAGGCTCTTTTCGGCCCGAAGGCGCCTGGCGGACTGGTTGGCCGGGCCGGGAATGGCGACTCATGACCAGTGACAGACAGCTCGATCTGATTGCACGCGGAATAGACGGTGATCTGACGGGGGACGAGCAGCAGGCTTTCGAGGCCCTGATCGAGGAGGATGCCAAGGCTGGGGAGCTGTATCGGCGTCTGGGCGAACTGGACCGCGCACTTCACGAGATCGACGCGACCGAGCCGCCGCCCGAGATCCGGGAATACGTGATGGCCAGAGTGCGTGGCCGTGCCTACGGCCGGGCCACCCCTGGTGACCGGATGCGGAGTCTGATAGGCGGCTTTCTGGATGTCCTCCGGGTGAGACCTGCTTACGGCGTTGCGCTGGGTGTGGCCATCGTCGCCCTGATGTTGCTGCCGGTGGCACTACACTACGGTCCGGGCGGAGGGCCGCCCGATCAGGTAGCCGGTACCCTGACGACGCCCATCGGGACCGACGGTCCGACGAGTGCGCTAACGATCAGTGGCACCGGTCTGGCCGGGACCGTGACTTCCCGGCTGGAAGGCCGCACCAGGACCCTGAGAATCGAACTGGAGGCCAGCGTCCCGGTGACCATGACCATTTACTACGATGCCGATGCATTTGCTCCGACCGGGCTGGAGCAGAGTTTTGCCGGCATGTCATACACTCTCGTCCAGCATGGGCAAATCACCGTCGAGGACCTCCGCAGCGGGCACTATGCGGTGGCCCTGGACGAGATCGGCTCCACCTCCGACGGTGTGTCGATC
>JAUVRN010000379.1 GCA_030597645.1 Candidatus Zixiibacteriota bacterium | reverse complement strand
TCTGAGCCCAACCGAGGGGGCTGCATGGCCTACAAACCCAAGTCCAAACACCGGGCTACCCGGGCGCGTACCACCAGATCACCCAGTTCGCACCAGATCGAAAGGGAGATGCGATTGCTGCAACGAATTCAGGGCTCGAGCCAGTTCGACAGCCGTCTGGCCCGTGCTCTTCTCGAAACCCTGCAGTGGACGCAGACCGGCACCCGGCGACCGGATGTGAGGCCGCCGAGCGAGATCGCAAAGGAGACCTTCTGAGTCTGTTCTTGGGGTCCAGAAGATGCTAAGTGCCCGCTGCATATGCCCTTGACACTCGGAGTGTGGACCGTGTGCTTGGGGATGTGACAGGGGGGTCGAGAGAGCTTACAGCCGTCCGAACCAATACACCATGAACATCATCGTCATCGGAATGGGCGAGGTGGGCATACACATCGCCCAGATGCTCTCCAAAGAAGAGCACGCCGTCAAGATCGTCGACGAGAATCCGCAGGTGCTGGAGCGGGCGTCCAGTGAATTGGACGCCATGTCCATGCTGGGCCAGGGCGCGGCGCCCTCCACGCTCAAGAAACTCGGCGTGGAGCGCTGCGACCTCCTGATCGCGGTGACGGACAACGACGAGATCAACATGCTGGCCTGCCACCTGGGCAAGGAACTGGGCGCCCGCAGGACCATCGCCCGGGTCTCCGGCAGTGAATACCTCGACGGCAGCGCAGGATTCTACTACAACCTGCTCGGCATCGACCTGGTGCTGTCGCCCCAGATCCTCGCCGCCAGCGAGATCGTCAAACTGGTACGGTCCCTGGATGCGGTCCTGGTGGAGAACTTTGCGGACAACCGCATCGAGATGATGCAGATCCCCATCAAGGGCAAGGTGCCCGCCATCGGCATACCCCTGAAGGACCTGGAGACACCGCCGGGCGTACTCCTGGCGGCGATTCTGCGCGACGACGAGATCGTGATACCCGGCGGCGAGGACTCCGTCCAGGAGGCGGACGAAGTATTTCTGATTGGACGCACGGACCACATCGATCGCGCCGAATCGCTGTTCGGCAGCAAGCCCAAGACCCAGTTTCGCAAGGTCGTCATCGCCGGCGGGGGCGAAATCGGGTTCAGCGTAGCCCGGCAGCTCGAACAGCGCGGTCACGAAGTCTACCTGATCGAGCAGAATCGCGAGCGCTGCGAGATGTTGGCCTCCGTGCTGGGCAACACCGAGGTCATCAACGGCGACTGCACCAGCCTGTCGCTGCTTCAGGAGCTCAAGGTCAACAACGCCGACGTCTTTGTCTCCGTGGCGCGACGGGACGAAATCAACCTGATGTCGGCACTGCTGGCCAAAGAGCTCGGCGTACGCAAGACGATCGCCCTGGTCCACCGCCCGGACTATACGGTGATCTACGAACACCTGGGCGTGGATGCGCCCATCAGCCCGCGTGCATTTGCGGCGTCGCAGGTACTCAAGTACGTGCGTGCCGGCAAAGTCGTGTCCGTCAGTGTACTCGAGGAAGGCAAGGGCGAGGCACTGGAGATCGTGGTGCCCGAGGGCGCACCCATTACGGAGAAGACGCTCCTCGAAGTGGAAATACCACGCGGCGCCGTGATCGGCGCGCTGGCTGGACCACAGGGAGTGGTCATCCCCACGGGTGAAACGCGGATCGAACCGGGCAGTACAGTGATTGTCTTTACGACACCGGCCGTCCGTCCGCAGGTAGAGAAACTGTTCAAGCGCAAGCGGGGCTGATTCCCCATGCAGTGGACCGCGATCTTCCGGTTACTGTCGCGACTCTACATCGCCGTGGGCGTGGCCATGGCCACAGCCATTCCCTGGGCATGGGTGTACGACAGCGCGGACGTACGCAACGGCTTCATCATCTCCACCCTGATTACCCTGGGCGTCGCCGCACTGGCGTGGTTTCGCGGCCGCGAGCCCGAGGCCATCTACCCGCGTGAAGCCCTGGTCACGGTCGCGTTTGGCTGGCTCGGAGTCACTCTCCTCGGAGCCCTGCCATTCCTGCTCACCGGCGTGCTGTACCATCCGATTCACGCCTTCTTCGAATCGGCCTCGGGCTTTACGACCACCGGTGCGACGGTCTTCACCGACGTCGAATCACTACCCCGCGCCATCAACTGGTGGCGCACGCTCTCCCACTGGCTGGGCGGCATGGGCATCGTGGTGCTCTTCATTGCCATACTCCCGCGCCTGGGCGTAGGGGCACGGCACCTGTTCCGCAGTGAAGTCCCCGGTCCCATCACCAGCGACCTTCGGCCCAAGCTCAAGAGCACAGCGTCCACGCTGTGGAAGATCTACCTGATCCTGACCCTCTCTGAGGTCGCGCTCCTGTGGGTGGCGGGCATGTCACCCTTCGAGTCGTTCTGCCACAGTTTCGCCACGCTCGCGACGGGCGGTTTCTCCACGCGCAATGCGAGCATCGGGGCGTTCGACTCGGTCGCCATCGAGATGATCGTGGTGGTGTTCATGCTCCTGGCCGGAGTGAACTTCTCGCTCTACTACGTGTTGCTCTCGCGCAGGCGCTGGGGTTCGATCTGGCGGGATCCGGAACTGCGCGTCTACCTGTGGCTGATCGCGTCGGCGACCGTGATCATCGCCGCCACGCTCATCGGGATGGGCCGGCCGATCTGGACGAGCCTGAGGCAATCGGTCTTCCAGGTCGTGGCCATCCACACGACTACCGGCTTCGGCACGGACAACTTCGGTGTGTACCCGGCCCTCGCTCAGTTGCTCCTGGTGGCACTCATGTTTGTGGGCGGGTGCGCCGGTTCCACGGGCGGCGGCATGAAGGTGATCCGCTTCATGCTGATATGGAAAGCCATCTACGTGGAGCTGTACCACAGTTTCAGACCGCAGGCGGTAAAGTCGATCAAGCTCGGCGGCAGCACGGTGCCGCCTGACGTGGTACACACCGTGCTGGCCTTCTTTGCCGCCGGCATAGGGGCATTTCTGTTCGGCAGCCTCTTCGTCGCGTCCTTCAACATCGACATCGTGACCGCGTGCACGGCCACCGCGGCAAGCCTCTTCAACATCGGCCCGGGCCTGGGCCAGGTGGGATCCATCGAACACTACGGCTGGATGCCGACCCAGGTTCAGTTCGTACTCAGCCTGTTGATGATCCTGGGACGCCTGGAGCTGTTTACGGTGCT
>JAUVRN010000298.1 GCA_030597645.1 Candidatus Zixiibacteriota bacterium | reverse complement strand
GCGGTGGCGTGTCCATCCTGCCTCTGAATGCGCACGTGGCCGATGGCGACGCCGGAGTCTGCCTCGGCGAACAGAAGCAGGGTATCGGCCTGCGTTTCGATGCGTCCCGTCGAGTCGTCATCCCCGTGGACCATCCGTGCATTGTGATACAGGCGCGCTTCGTGCGGGCGTCGATCGTACTCGCCGCGGTCCGCGAACGCCTTCATGTCGCCGCCCGGCCGGGCGTATTCGACGTGGCCGTAGGCAAAGGCCCGATCGCTCTCGCCCAGGTAGATGACCGTGTCCGCGTCCAGCGCTTCGGCGGTGTCGCGCACGCGGACGTTTCCATACAGGTGGACTTCACCGCTCTGCTCGAACCAGACGGAACGATCCGCCCACAGTTCCGCCGTCCCCTGGCGAAAGTGGACGTGGCCGCGGGCGTGATACGCGTCGCCCTGGTCGGCGCGCTCCAGCGATACCTGGTCTGCGTGGATAAGTTCGATGGGATGATGTTCCTGTGCCCAGACGGCACGAGGGAATGCCGCCGCAGCCAGGGCGGCCACAAGCAGAATCCAATACCCTGGGTCGCCGGTCATGCCGGGGCGTGGTGATGTGCCGAGATACCGATGTCGCCTACGACGTTCCTCGAGCAACGTAACGTCCGTGTTCTTCCCGGTCCGTGTTGGCTTCGGAGTCCAGGGCCTGCCCGAGGTCGGCGATCAGATCCCCGGCAGCCTCGATCCCGCAGGAGATGCGAATCATCCCCTCCGTTATGCCGGCCCTCTTCAGGTCTTCAGGGGTGTAATGAAGGTGGCTCGTGCGCACCGGCAGCGAGGCCACACTCTCCACGCCTCCAAGACTGGGTGCGTACAGCACGAGCTTGAGCCGATCGGTGACCCGACGAGCCGCCTCCAGTCCGCCCCGTACCGTAAAGGCGAGCATTCCCGTGAACGCCTTCATCTGTTTGCTGGCTATTTGATGATACACGTCAGCGGCCAATCCGGGGTAATGAACCTGCTCCACGGCGGGATGACCGCTGAGAAAATCGGCCAGTTTCTGGGCATTGTGGCACTGTCGCTCGACCCGCAATTCGAGCGTTTTCATGCCCCGCACCAGGAGTGCCGCCGAGCCTGCGTTGAGGACGCCGCCGAGGAGCTTGCGAAATTCGAAGACCTTCTCGAGTTGATCCGAAGAGCCCGCCACCAGGCCGCAGACCAGATCGGAATGGCCGGCGAGATACTTGGTGCCCGAGTGGACGGCCAGATCAACCCCGAGCGCGATCGGTTTTTGTAGAATAGGTGTGGCAAACGTGTTGTCCATGATCACCGGAATCCCGCGTTTGCGCGCTGCCTTCGTCACGGCTTCGATGTCGACGACTCTCAGATTGGGGTTGGTGGGCGACTCGAAGTAGACCAGCCGGGGCAGCGGGGCGGACGAGGCCACTGCGGACGCCAGTTCGTCGGCCGCAGCCCGCGTGACTTCGATACCCCACGTGGGACAGATTTTGGAAAAGAACTCGTACGTGCCGCCGTAGATCGAGTCGAGCGCCAGGATCCGGTCGCCCTTGCGGACATACGACAGGACCGCGGCACTGATGGCGGCCATGCCGGAGGAAAACGCCAGCGCTCCCTCGGCCCCCTCGATCGCGGCCAGCTTGGCCTCGGCCACTTCCACGGTGGGGTTGGACCACCGAGTGTAGAGATGGCGGTCCGCATCTCCGGCCAGGTAGTTTTCGAGGTCCTGGTTGTCGTCGAACACGAATGTGGACGACTGGATAATGGGTGTTCCAACAGCACCGAAAGCGCTCGCGCGCTCCTCGCCCGCGTGGACGACCTGGGTGCCTTCGGCCCAATCGGACGATTGGGTTCTGAGCCTTCTTGGAGTGGTCATGCTAGCCTCGGTGTTTCATAATGTCGCGAGCGGAAACGCGCTATCGTGCGAGCCGCAGGTGGTTTCCGCCGTGAATTCTCGGAACATCGAGTCTAGTCCTGGTCTTTCACCGGGTTGATGAGACTTCCGATGCCCTCGATTCGGATTTCGACTTCGTCGCCTGCGTGGAGTGGTCCGACTCCTTCCGGCGTGCCGGTGGAGACGAGGTCTCCGGGGTGAAGCGTCATCACGCCGGCTATGAACCGGACGAGTTCGTCCACGGGCCAGATCTGATCCCGCGTATTACCGTCCTGATGGGGGGTACCGTTGACGAACGACTGCACCCGAAGATTCTGCAGGTTCGCCCCGGTCACGATGCGGGGGCCGACCGGACAAAACGTGTCGAATCCCTTGGCCCGTGTCCACTGGACGCCTTTGCGCTGCAGGGGGCGGGCCGTGATGCCACTGAGACAGGCGGCGCAGAAGATGCCGTCACGGGCCTGCTCGAGCGCCGGCCGCGCGAGGGGCTCGCCGATCACGACGGCCAGCTCGGCTTCGTAGTCCACGCGTTCCACACCCGCGGGCTTGACGACCGGATCGGCCGGGCCGATCAGCGTCGTGGTCGGCTTCATGAAGATCACGGGCTCCTCGGGCACGGTCGAGGCGGATTTGGATTCTGCGACATGCGCTCTGTAGTTTAGCCCTACGAGCACGATCTTGCCGGGTGTGGCCGGGGCCAGCAGCTCCAGGGCCTCCGCGTTCTGTTCCGTCTCCACGCGCGAGTGCGGCTCCCAGGGTGCCGCGGGCAGGTCGAAGACGCGGGTACCAATGATTTCTGCCCACCGATCTCCGGTGCGGCCGCGGTAGCGCACAAAGACTGAAGCCACCTCTAGATTATCGTCAAGTTGAGGAGGTCGGCCAAGCGGCAAATGGGGTCCTCTTTGGCCGCAAGCGGTTGACTGAATTGTATTTGTCCTCTTCCTGTCGCCACCGTTACACTGCTCTGACTGTGATCAATCAAACGCGCCCACGGCGACGTATCCCCTGGGTGGGGCTCCTCGTGACGCTGGTGATACTCGTATCGGTGATCGGCTTCGGGGTCTGCAGACGCAAAGGCGGGCGCAAGCCTCCTCCGATACCAGATGATATCACGTTGAGGACATGGCCGGAGCCATCGCCCGTCGCGATCATGCGAGCCGAAGGTGTTTTTCGCTGCGAGAGCACTTTTTCAACAACCTGCTGATTATCCGGGACAGGACAGGACAAGACAGGACCGCCATGCCGTCTCTGCACTTGCTGGGAACCGGCGCCGGGCTGTTGAACCCCGAGCGCAACGCTCCATCATACCTCCTCGACCTGGGTGACCGCGACGTGCTGCTGGACGCCGGTGAGCCGGTTTCGGCCACACTGGCACGACGCGACTTCGACTGGTCTCGCCTGCACGGCATCGTGATCACGCATACGCACGCGGACCACTGCGGCGGTCTGCCCATGCTGGTGCAGCAACTGCACCTTTCCGGGCGGACCAACCCGCTGGATGTCTACGGGCCGTCCGAATACGTGGAGCGACTTCGTGAGCACTGGGGTGTACACTACCTCCTGCACGAAGCGATGAAGTTCGAGGTCCGCCCACATGCGCTGGACTCCGGCGTTCCGTTCGAACTCTGCGGTGTTTCATTCCTACCCTCTCCGACACGGCACCTGCAGCCCGCGGCCGGCAAGGTCGCGGAGTTCGGTTACCCCAACCGGTGTGAGGCTTTTGCGTTGCGGATGCAGGTCAACACGGCGGCACTGTTCTATTCGGGAGACGTTCGCTCGTTTGACGACGTGCGCACGCACATGGGCGGCTGCTGGCTCTGCGTGCTCGATTCGACGCACGTCGACCTGAGAGACATCATGACCTGGGCGGCAGATCACCCGG
>JAUVRN010000299.1 GCA_030597645.1 Candidatus Zixiibacteriota bacterium | reverse complement strand
TGAATCCCCGCATCGACTTGGACAACATCTGGCCGCCGATCACGACGTTCCACCGCATGAGCAGCACCTGAACCAGCAACATCGTCGATGCGATCCACACCACGACGTTCGCCGTCCGGTTGCGTAGAGAAAAGAGGGTATTGATGCCGAGCAGGAAGAACGGGACGAGGGAGAACACGAAAAACTGGAACACCACGTAGGAGTAAAAGAGCTTCTCGTTGATCAGCAGGTAGAGGCTTTCCCATTCCTCGGTCTGCTTGTAAGCGACGGACATCAGCTCCAGAAGTTCCAGCGCCACCGCCACCATCATGAAACCCCAGAGGTATTTCGCCAGGGACCGTACGCAAGCCTGGTCTACGCGCCAGCCGTTGATCCGCGATACCACGAAGTAGGGGAAGATCAGAACCGAGATCCCCGAAACGATCGCCGAAAAGATGAAGATCACCAACATCAGCGGCGTCGACCACCACGGGTTGGCCTTGAGCGAGCCGAACAGAAAACCTACGTAGCCATGTAGCAGACAGGCCATCGGTATGCCGAGTCCGGCCAAAAAGCGCACGATCTTTTCGTCGGCCCGGCGCGAGGCGTCGTCCTCGCGCAAGTCGAATAGCAGGATGGTTCGGCAGAACAAGGCAACGAATCCCTTGCCTCGTGCCCGGACGATAAAATCGTGGCGCATGACGAACCAGATCTCCAATACGACCAACAGCAAGTACGCCAGGTAGATGAATCCGAATCCCGCCATAGCCGACGTGAAGTTCGGCGTGATCATGATGTTGAACGCACGTTGCGGCTGCCCGAGATGGATCAGCAGCGGTAACGGAGCGAAGAGCAAGAATACGAAGGCCGAGGCCAGAGAGAATCGGGCCACCGGTTTCAATTCTTGCCGATCGAAGACGTGGTAGAGCGACGAGACGATGAACGCGCCGGCCACCAGACCAGTGATGTACGGGTACAGGACGATCATCACCGTCCAGGTAACGTTGACCTCGTTAGGGAAGACGAAATTCATGGCTCACCTCTCCTTGGGCGATGGTTCAGATGACCTCGCGGTCCAGGCCCAGGTAGTAACATTTCGGGTGCGTGCCCATCTCCGGTTTGAGCAGACGATAGCGGCGCTGGCGCAGGAGCACGCTCAGATGGTCGGTTGGATCGTTCAGATCGCCGTACAGGCGCGCCTGGCGGGGGCAAGCCAGGACGCAAGCCGGCGGTAGTCCCTTGTTGATGCGGTGGTAGCAAAACGTGCATTTGTCGGCCATGTGAGTGCGCGGGTTGATGAAGCGGGAGCCGTACGGGCAGGCCTGGACGCAGTAGCCGCAGCCGATGCAGTGTGCCTGGTCCACCAGCACCACGCCGTCCGGCGTCCGAAAGGCCGCCCCCACCGGACAGACCTGGTTGCAAACCGACTTCGCGCAGTGGTTGCAGAGTTTCGGCACGAAGAAGGCTTTGGCCACGTCGCCAGCGACGGGCGCGAAGATGAAGTTGTCTTCGGTGGCAACGTCCACGTGCACCTCCCCGTCCGGCGCCACGCGGTAGCGCTCGATCCAGGTTCGGAACACTCCGTCGGGCACGTCGTTCTCGTCTCGGCAGGCCCGCATGCACGCGCAGCAGCCGATGCAACGCGTCGTGTCTACGGCGTAAGCCCAGTAGTGGCCACCGCTGCCGCCCGTGGAATCCCCGCGCGTCACAGCCACCGGGAACACGAGCAGACCGGTGCCGGCAGCAATCGCCTTGAGAACCTCTCGCCGGGACCACTTACATGAGTCAGCCATCGTTGCGTTCCTCCGTCGTCGGCCCGGCGGACGTCCGCGTTCCGAGCCGGGGGATGTTTTCCTGGTGGCAATCGACGCAGCGCTTGGCGAGATCGCCGTCGTCCACGGCCATATCCTCGCGGTGGTCGGGCCAGGCGATACTCGGCGCCGCACTCGCGCTGCGGAAATCTGCCTCACCGTGGCAGAGCACGCAGAAGCGCGGATCGGCGTCGCGCAAGATCCTCCCCGCGCACTCGGATTCGCGGAAGAAGATGTGGCAGGTAGTGCAGCGCATGGCGCGGTGCGACCGCGTTGCAAAATCCGCCACGACCTCCGCGTGGCAGTAATCGCACTGGAAGATGGCCGGATGTTCGGCGGGCCGCGGCATGGATTCGTCAGTACGCCCGGGATGGCAGTCCCGACAACGGTGGATCAGCGGGTGCAGGCGCGCGTTCCGCAGATCGCGATCCATGTAGAGCGGCTCGTGGGGATCGTGGCAGTCGATGCAGAGCGTGGCCGGATCCTCGACACCGACAAAACGGTAATGTTCCTCGACCTTTACCTGAGCAAACTCACCCGGTCGAGCGAGCAGCAAGCGATGACAGACAAGGCACGCGTCTTTACCGTCGGGACGATGGATATCGCCGTCACCGTCGGCAGCGACGTGAAGCGTGCCTGGGCCGTGACAGGTCTCGCATTGCACCCAGGCGTGCGCGTCTTTGGCGTGCAGATCCGCCAGCTCGTCGTGGCACTCGGCGCAGGTTGTCTTGCCGACGTGGTGCACGTCGGGCTCGAGGGCGTCGGCAACAGCCGCAGCCTGGAGATGTTCGTGTTCGCCAAATGAATCGGGCACCAGCAGCGATCGTAGGACGAGAGCTGCCACCACCGCGATTGTTATGAGGCCGAAGATCCGGAAAGTATGCCGGTAGCTCGCAGGTTTTCGTTCCATGAGTCTCCTCTAGAGTGGACCGGGTGCCGACTCCGTCGTCGGCGCCTCGCTGGAACTGGAGACCGGGGCACCGCGGCGGCGCAGTCGCGGCGCCACGATAAGGGCAATGCCGAAACAGGCGAAGCCCAGAAACAGGGAGATCGGCGTGCCGAGGCGCAGATCCTTGACCAGCAATTTCATCCCCGTCGCGACGAGGAGTGGGTTGACGAACCACGAGAGCTCGGCGAGATCGGAGTTGCGGGCGAGGGCGGCCAGCAAGATGGTCGTGGCCGCCAGCACCACGGTGCGCACCGTGGCGATGAGGGCCCCCTGCGGACCGGTCACCATGGTTCCGAGCCAGGCGACAAGCGCAGAGACGAGCAAACTCCCGGCGCCGGCGAGCACGAGCCCGGCAAGCAGGAAACGGGGCAGACGCCTCCCCGCCGAGAGGGCGCGCCCGCGCTGGGTCACCACGAGCAGAACGTAGCCAAGGCTGGCGACGAGCCAGGCTGTAAGTCCCGGTGCCCGCAGGCGGTGCCAGGTGTCCGACGCCGGCGCGATGAATGCATCGAGGATGACGCCCGGCAACCCTGTAACCGCAGCCGCGCCGCTCAGGAACGCCGCGCAGTGTAAGCGTAGCGTCCCGCGGTCGAAGTGACCTCCGGCCACTGCGGCGACGATCCCCAGCGTACCCCAGAGGTACGGAAGCCACCGATCCGGCAGGACAAGTGCCGTGCCCGTCATGACGAGCAAAAACCCCAGCCAGGCAAAATAGAAAAAGTTCAGCCCGCGTCCCTGGCGCCGGCGTACGAAGGCGAAGGCGATGGCGTAGCTGGCGGCGGCAATGACGACGGCCGTCCAGCCGAGCACCGCGACACTGCCGCCGCTCGACTGTTGCCCGAGCACCGCCCCCAGATAACCGGCGACGAGGCAGCCGAACGACTGCAGGATCTCGAAGAAGCCGGCTTCACGGCGCCCACGCAGCGTGTAGACGAAGAAGCTGCCGAGGTAGAATGCCGGTAGCGCAAGGGCGAGGGCGAGGACAGCTCCGGAATCGGGAGCGGGACGCCCCGACAGTGGCGCGCCGG
>JAUVRN010000178.1 GCA_030597645.1 Candidatus Zixiibacteriota bacterium | reverse complement strand
GCCGGCACCGATCGAGTCGCCGGGATACGGCCACAGTGGCTTGAGGTCGTCACCGAGCTCGCCGGAAGCCACCAGCGGGGCGGAAACCGGCGCGGCGTGAATGTACGCCACGACGATGCTCGCCGCCTCTCCGGGAGCCAGAACGAACGGGCCTGGCGACTGGAAGAAGCGCGTGTCCGACTGTTGGTCGAAAAGGAAGCAGAGTCCCCGCTCCTTCGGGTTCGGGAACGTGCAGTTGTTGTCACCGGCCGCCGGGCTCACCTCGCCGGAGATGTAGCGCCACATCTGAACGACGCCGACGGGGTCCGGGAACCCGGTCGAGGAGTTCAGCGTGTTGGAGAACATCGAGAGCCCGATCTCCTCAGGTGGGTCCGATCCCGGACGGATCGGGCTCTTGAGGTATTTCACGCCGATGAAGCCGGGGGCCGGGTGGAACGGCAAGCCGTTGATCTCCGCCGGATACGACCAGCTGGACTCCACGAAGTCGGACTTGTAGGCGATCGCCATCGCAAACGGCAGGATCGCCGTCGAGTAGTTCGTGCCGGCGTCGCCCACGTCCGGGTCCATATAGAACGCGGCGTACATGTTCGTGAGGGAGTAGCCGCCGGACGGGATGTCCACGTTGAACCGGTCCTCGACGCCCGAGACGTAGGACGTGGCGATGTTCCAGATGCTGTCCTGGATGTCGGGGTACAGGCCGTTGTACACCGCCCGGTCGGAGGAGGTGATGTTGTAGAACGTGTAGACGAAATAGACGATGTCCTCGTTGCCGGACGGGAAGTTCCAGCCCAGTCCGCGCTCCTCCACGAGGATGCCCATCGGGTGGTCCCTGCCGCCCGCGATGGTCGGGTTACCGTCCCAGATCCGCACCCAGAGGTCCTGCTGGGCAAGCGTGTTGCGCCCAATCAGGATCGGGTTGTAGATCGCGGTGTCCCGGACCACGGCGCCGACGGGCCAGTTGGCCGCGTCGCCCGGATCCAGAGAGTTGAAGACCAGCGAGATCGGGTCGCCCGCGCCCTGGTCGCCGCGAGCATCCATGAAGAAGACCCCGGTCGTGTCACCGGCCCATTCGAATCCAGCGTCGGACGGGATGATCCCGGCGAGCTGCATTCCCGAGTTGAAGACGTACTGGTTCGGGGTTCCCTTCGGCCAGAAGCCGCCCCCGATGACCGGCGAGTTGGTCGGATCGACGCAAACCTCGCCGAGCACGTTGATGCCGCAGAAGACGCGGTTCACCTCCATGATGCCGAACACAAGCGCCTGGAGGTTGATGGAGGAGCGCTGCCTGACCCGCTTGTCCTTCTCCGCCGAAGCGGATTGGAAGCTCAGGGCCCCCAGCAGCACCACCACCGCGCCAACACGGAGTGCGCGGGTAAACGAGTTTATCCTCATAGTCATCCGATCCTCATATGGTGTTTCCTCAGGTGGGCGACGCACCGGCCACAACGGCCGGGCGCCGCCCCCATTGTCTCCAGTTGTCTAGAACGCCAACTCGATGCCCAAACGGATGTGCAACGGCTGCCCGTGGAAGCCCTGCGGGCCGTTGTTGATCGTGTACCACTGGTCGAGCGCGTTCTCCTGCTCATCAAGGTCGTACAGACCGTTGCCGTTGCCGAACCGCGCCTCGGCCTGCTGCACGAGGAGACAGTCCGCCGCCCCACCCGAGCCGCTCCACGGCCCGGCGATCTCGGCGCAGTCACGCACGTCGATCGCATCGAGGCCGTTGGCAGGATCGGAGACCACACGCCCGCCGCCGGCATCCTGACGCAGCCGCACGAACTCGGACGAGATCGTGTTCTCCCGATCCTTATCGTTTACGACATCTCCGGTCTCGGCAAACACACCAACCACGTTCGTGATGTTCAGCAGGTTCCGGAAGTCCGCGTACAGCGTCCAGTCCGTCGGGCCGAGCCTGAGACCCTTCGTGACACGAAGGTCGAAGATGTACTGCCAGGGCAGCGAGGAGCCGTTGAGCTGGTCGTCCTCGCGCTCCGCGACCAGGCCGAAGCCCGTGCCGCCGAACGACGTCTGCCCGTTACCCACGTTCGTCAGCGCCGTGTACGGCAGGCCGCTCACGAAGCGGAACCGCGTGAACAGACCGGCGTTGCGCAGCACCGTACCATACCACGTGCCGCGGCTGAAGTCGTCGGGCCAGTTGAACGACAGCGAACCCGCGATGTTGTGGGTCCGGTCGTCGTCCGTCCGCAGGATCGCCTGCGGCGGCGGAACCCGATTGCCGGTAACCTGCGAGATCTGACGGGACTGCGTGGTCAGGTAGCTGAACGGGTTGGAGCCGGTTCCCTTGGCGGCCTGGAACGTGTAGTTGATCTGGCCGTTGAACCAGTTCCCGATCCGCTGCAGCATACTGACTTCGAAGCCCTTGATGTTACCGAAGTCGGCGTTCGTCAGCACGTTGACCGGCATAATGCGACCGACCAGCGGGTCCCAGAAGTCGAGAATCCGGTAGGTCAGGTCGGCCGACTTGTCCTTGTTGAACGCCGCAAAGTCGAGCACCAGGTCACGCGTGAAGGCGTGCCTGACACCGAACTCGAAGATGATCGTCTTGCCGTGCCGCACGTCGCCGCCGAAGGCGTCGTTCGTGTTGGTGATCGACAGGTCGTTGTTCATGCCCTGGAACACCGAGTTACCGTCAGGCGACTGCACCTGGTGCGCGTACGACAGCCGGAAGTTGGTCCGGTCAGTCACCGGGAACGACACCCGGAGCCGCGGCGACCAGGCCGTGTGGGCCTCGGAAGTCCGCCACACGAAGTTGTCGACCGCGTCCACCGCGTCACACTCGGCGCCGGTGCAGGTCAGGTCCTCGATCGGTACATCGGGATCGTACGAAGGATGGGGGAAGAGCCGCGCCGGCGTGAGCGGGAAGACGCCGCGAGTATCCCAGTAGTCCCACCGCAGCCCCGCCTCGAGCACCACGTCGCCGAGATCCAGGCGGTCCTGAATGTAGGCGGCCCAGCGAACCGGAGCCTCCGCATACACTTCCTGGAAGATCTGCCGGATCAGGTTGCTCCGGGCGGTGTTCACCTGGCCGCTCATGCCCTCGGCACCGAACTTGAGCCGGTTGTACCGGTCGAACTGCCAGTCGACGTTGAGCCGGCCAATGGCGCGGCGATCATAGTCGAGCCGGAAGCCCACGTCGTCCACGCCGCCCGTGCGGAAGCCGCTCGTGATCGCGAACGGGTTCATCCGGTAGGCCTGGTTGGAGCGCAGGTCGTCACGGCCCAGGTACGGCAGCCGCGTGCCCAGGTTGTCCCTGACATTCTTGACCAGGATGTCCCAGTCTTCCGAGCTGTTCAGCGTGGTGAGCGTCCTGGCGTCGTCGCCCGTGTCCTGCGAGAAGTTCTCGAAGTCCACCAGGAACTGCATCGTGGACATCTCGATGCCCAGCGACGCGTCGCGGTGCCCGAGCTCCCACTCGGTATCCAGCACGCCTGCGCGCTGCCGGTCGGTCTGCCACGACAGGTTCAGGTCGAACGCCAGCTCGGTCTCCGGCGTGCGGAACACCTGCTGCACCCAGTTCAGGATGTAGACCTGCGAGTTGTTCCGCGATCCCGAGTAGGCCGCTGGATTGAAGATCTGGCCGCCCGGGTAGTTGCGGTTCTGATCCTGGTCAAACAGGCCGGAGACGGCGATGCGCGAGCCCTGGCCATAGGTGTAGGTCAGCTTGGCGTTGGTCCGCCACTGGGTCTGCCAGTCGTACGGCAGCCGGCGGCCCTGACACTCCGCGCCGAAGTTGGCGGCCGGGTCGCACGAGCCGCTGAACTGCGCGAAGTTCGGCACGTCGAGCGTGATGCTGTCGCCCGGCGTGGCGGCCTCGATCGTGACCGTCGTGTCCACTCCGGCGAGCGTGTAGGTCGGGACCTCGTCCCAGCCCTTGCCGCGCCGGTCCGACACGTTACCCCAGATCATTCCGGCAACGAAGAAGGTCAGGTTGCCGAAGATCGGTCCGCTCAGGGAGGCCTCGAACCGGTTGTAGCCAACCCTGATCGCGTCCCCGAAAATCTCGTCGGTCTCGTAAGCCAGGGTGCCCTGGAACCTCGGGCCGCCCGACCGCGTGACCAGCGAGATCACGCCGGACTGGGCGTCACCGAACTCGGCGCCCAAAGCGCCCGTTGTGACCGACGCTTCCTCGACCGCGTTGGTCGAGATGTTGATCGCGGCCGCACCCGTGCGCAGGCGCCGGACCGGCACGCCGTCGAGGTAGACGACGGCCTCACCCGGCCGGCCACCGCGGATCGACACGCCCAGTGCGCTGCCCGACTCCACCACGCCCGGCTGCAGGTTGATCACCTGACGCGCGTTGTCCACCGGCAACTGGTCGATGTCTTCGCCGCTGGCAATCGACTTGGAGGTGAGCTGGTCGCGCGGCACGATCGGCGTCCCTGCCGCCGTGATCGTTATCGCCTCGAGGGCTACCGCGCCCGAGAGCCCGAAGTTCACCGTCAGGGTCTGCTCCGTCAGAACGCGGATGCCCCGAACCTCGGCGGGCTGGTACCCAATGAATTGTGCCCGCAGGTCGTAAGTACCGGCGGGCACGTTGTTGAAGAAGTAGAACCCCTCATCGTTCGTGAGCGCTGCAAACGCGGTCCCCAGGATGAAGACCTGAGCGTTTGCGACGGGCTGGCCGGTCGGGTCGATCACGGTACCCTGGATCTTCCCGGTCGTGCCGCCCTGCGCCCCGAGCTCAGTGGCCCCGAACGCCAGTAAGGCCACTGCTACCATGACCTTGGCCAAACGTCCAAAGGCGATTCGACGATTCTCTGTCATGGACACTTCCTCCATTGACATGGACCTCTAAAGTACTGCCAGTTAGCAACTTAGCGGCACATCGCTGATACTAACACGCCGGAACCCCCGCCAAAGGCAGGAGCCGCTGTGATGGAAGGAATCAGTGATGTGTCTGGGAAACTGAAGGCTGACGACACTGTTGCGTTGCAGTTACCTCCTGTTGGGGGGTCAACGCCAATCTTGCGGCAATGTTTGCACTTGTCAAGCAGTCCATACCGAGAGGGGACCGAACTCGTCAAAATTGGCCTTTCGGGG
>JAUVRN010000126.1 GCA_030597645.1 Candidatus Zixiibacteriota bacterium | reverse complement strand
GATTCTCATGTCCCACATTCGTTGCGCATCGTTCGACCTGCCGTTCAAATCCGGCGACACGTTCGGCCACCGGGACATCGGCGAACACCTGCAGTACCTGGAGGAGCGGGGCATTCTGCACCGCTCGGGCGACCGCTGGCACTGGATGGCCGAAACGTATCCGGCGTCCGAGGTGTCGCTGCGGAGTGCCTCGCCCGAGAATTTCGTCATACTCGACGAATCCGATCACAGCAGGGTCATCGGCGAAGTAGACTATTTCTCGGCACCGGTCTATCTGTTTCCCGACGCCATTTACCTGCACGGCGCCGAACAGTACCAGATCACCGAGCTCGACTGGGACGGCAAACGGGCCTACGCCAAGCCGGTAGAGGTCGATTACTACACCGACGCCGAGGTCAAGCGCGAGCTGGAAGTGCTCGCAGTCGACCGCAGGTGGGATGCGGGGGAAGTGCTCTACGGCCACGGTGACGTACGGGTCACCGAAGCGGCGGTGCTCTTCAAGAAGGTGCGGTTCCATACGCACGAGAACATGGGTTCCGGGCGAATCCATCTGCCCGAGCAGGAAATGCACACGACCGCGTTCTGGGCGGAGCTGCCACTGGACATCGGCGAACGCATTGCCCTCGACGGCGACGCCCTCGGTGCCGGCCTTCGCGGTACCGCCAACGTGGTACGCCAGATCGCGCCTCTCTGGCTGCTCTGCGATCCGCGGGACATTCACTCGTTGCAGCAGGTACGATCGCCCTTTACCGAGAAGCCGACGCTGTTCATCTACGACGCCATCCCGTCCGGAGTCGGCTTTGCCGAGAAGCTCTTCAACATTCGCGGCGAGTTGTTCGCCGCGTGCCTGGATGTCGTCAAATCGTGCGCCTGCGAATCGGGTTGCCCCGCATGCGTGGGACCCCCGGGCGAGATGGGCGCAGGCGGTAAAGACGGCACACGCCAACTACTCGAGTTCCTGGCCAACTACTGAGCCGCTGAACGATTCCACGCGCCAAAACCGGATTTCAGTTGTATCGCCTGTCCGAGGGCGTCACGATCTTCGACCAGACCACGGATCCCGGCCAGGACTGACGGCATTCACCTGGGTATATCAGAAAGCCGCCGACGGTTTCCACGTGGGTGTTCTGAAACTCTGAGGATAGGTGGTCTGCCCCGGCCGGAACGCGAGCAGGAAGAGCCGCAGGTCTGGCGGGCGGAGAGTACTCCCCGGCGCAGGGTTCTATAGCCCCTTGTTGGACCAGTCGCTATATTCTCCGGGCCGGTTCGGGGGGCCTGGCAGATTCTGAGGTAGTTACCATGCGCAGGTTCTTTGTAATCGGTTCCCTTGTCGTCTTCGCCTCCGTAGCCCTCGTATGGCTGTACTGGCCACCGGTACTGTGGAGTCTCATCCTGATTGTGCCGGTACTGGTCATCGGTTTTCAGGATTACTTCCAGCGCAAGAGTTCGGTGCTGAGGAATTTTCCGATCATCGGACACTTTCGGTTCATCTTCGAGGCCCTTCGCCCCGAGATCAGCCAGTACTTCATCGAGACGGAGACCGGCGGACGACCGTTTTCTCGGGAGGAGCGATCGCTGGTGTACCAGCGGGCCAAGAAGATGCGCGACACCGTGCCGTTCGGCACGATTCGTGACGTGTACGAGGTGGGCTACGAGTGGGTCAACCACTCCATGCAGCCCGCGCATGTAGAGCCGAGTTCGCTGCGCGTGACCGTGGGCGGTCCCGACTGTGCGCAGCCGTATTCCGCCAGCATACTCAACATCTCCGCCATGAGCTACGGTGCGCTCAGCAGCCACGCCATACTGGCGCTCAATGACGGTGCACGCATGGGCGCCTTCGCGCACAACACAGGCGAAGGCTCGATCAGTCCCTACCATCTACGCCCCGGGGGCGATCTGATCTGGCAGATCGGCACCGGGTACTTTGGTTGCCGTGACCAGAGTGGCCAATTCGATATCGTGGAATTCGGTGAACGGGCTACGCACCCACATGTGAAGATGATCGAGATCAAGATCTCGCAGGGCGCCAAGCCCGGTCACGGCGGGATATTGCCTGCCGCCAAACTCACGAGCGAGATTGCGGCCATCCGCCTGGTGGAGCTGGGCAACGACGTGATCTCACCGCCCGCACATTCGGCTTTTTCCACGCCGCGAGAACTCTGCGAGTTCATCGGCCGGCTGCGTGAAGCCTCGGGCGGCAAGCCGGTCGGGTTCAAGCTGTGCGTGGGAAAGCGCCGGGAATTTCTCGCGGTGTGCAAGGGAATGCTCGAAACCGGAATAGCACCCGATTTCATCGCCGTGGACGGTGGGGAAGGCGGTACCGGTGCGGCACCCCTGGAGTTTACCAACAAAGTGGGTGCCCCGCTGACCGAGAGCCTGATCTTCGTGCACACGGCGCTGACCGGGTTTGGCCTGCGCGACCAGATCCGGGTCATCGCCAGCGGACATGTCGTCTCCGCGTTCGACCTGGTCAAACGCCTGGCCTTGGGCGCGGACATGTGCAACTCCGCCCGGGCCATGATGCTCGCCCTCGGCTGCATCCAGGCCCGTCGGTGCAACTCGAACAAGTGTCCGGTGGGCGTCGCCACACAGGATCCGCAGCTCACAGCCGGCCTCGACGTCCACGACAAAGGCGCCCGCGTGTCGCACTACCATTCAGAAACCATGTACGCGGTGGCCGAACTGCTCGGGGCCATGGGGGTGAATCGCGCCGCCGAATTACGGCCGTGGCACATCCTTCGGCGTACCTCACCCAACCGGATTCAGAACTACTCGGAGATTTACGGTGGCTATGCGCTGGAAGATGGATCGCTTCTGCAACCGGACGCACCCGAATCGCATCGCCGCGCGGTGGCCTGCGCATCCAGCGACTCGTTCTCCAACGCGCTGAAGACCGTGGAGGGTACATCATGACATCTGAGCACACACCACAAGCGGGCTCCATTGCCTGGACCGACCTGACCGTACCCGATGCCGATTCGCTGCGGGACTTCTACGCCGCCGTTACAGGATGGCAGCCCGAGCCGGTGAGCATGGGTGAGTACAGCGACTACAATATGAAGGACCGGGACGGCAAGGCCACAGCCGGCATCTGTCACCGGCGCGGCCCCAACGCCAACATGCCGGGACAGTGGATGGTGTACATCGTCGTCGCCGATCTGGATGAGAGCGTGGCGCAGTGCACGAAGCTCGGTGGGAACGTGGTGGATGGGCCCCGGGGCATGGGTGGCGAGAGTCGCTTTTGCGTAATTCGTGACCCGAGCGGCGCGGTGGCCGGTCTGTATCAGCCATGAATGTGTAACAGAGTCTTCTGGGGGCAAGATGGTGCGCATCAACATCGCAATGCGTGAGGCAGGCGAAGCTGATCTGGATGGGCTGATTGCCATAGACGGGATCGCTCAACACAACCCGGATCGAGCCCGTCAACTGTCCGGGTGGATCGCTGGTGACACCTGCATTGTAGCGGAGGTCGAAGGCGATCTCGCCGGCTACGCCGTTCTCGACTATAGTTTCTATCAGCGCGGTTTTGTTCCCATGGTGTATGTGGAGGCAGAGAGGCGTCGCCAGGGCGTCGGCGCTGCACTCCTACGGGAGCTCGAGTCGCGCTGCCGGACTAACAAGCTCTTCACATCCACTAATCGATCCAACCAGCCCATGCAATCGCTTCTGGCACGCGAGGGCTACGTGCGCTGTGGTCACATCGATCAGCTCGATCCCGGAGATCCGGAGTTGATCTTCGTGAAAATCCTGCATACCGCCGGCGCGGAAGACCGCGATGCAGACGAGAACCTGATCGACCGCTACCGCGATCGCATGGTTGCCGCATCTCCCGATCTGAAATGGCAGAATGCCAGGGTCAACAGCGACGGGTTGATGAACGACGTCATCGTCGTCGACGACGCAATCGTGTTTCGTTTCCCGAAATCGCAACAGGGCAGGCAGATGTTGGCGAAGGAAGGCCGACTGCTCCCGGAACTGAAGGCGCAATTGCCTGTTGACGTACCCGACCCGTTCCATATCGCGGAAGATATGATGGCGTACCGGATGCTTCCGGGCCGGATGGTGGCAAACACGCAGTTTCAGGTACTGTCATCCGGACAGCGCCAACGCGCAGCCGATCAGGTCGCCCTGTTCTTGTCTGCGCTGCACGCGATCCAGCCCGCACCGGAGACCCCGCCCGCCTCCTCTCCCAACACCCTGGAAGCCTGGAGCCAGATACGCGCTCTCATCGAGGAATACGTGCATCCCTTGCTCATGTCTTATCAGCGTGCCTGGGTCGACAGGCTGTTCAGATCTCATCTCGACGATCCGGAGTTCTTCGGTTTTGCTCCGACCATGGTTCACGGCGACCTGGCATTCTCTCACCTGCTGTTCGATTCAACCGATGTCACCTTGACGGGTGTCATCGACTGGGGCGCCGCCGGAGCCGGTGATCCGGCCATTGATCTGGCTGCGTTAATCATCGCCTGGGGCGAATCGTTCGTACGACTGTTCGAGCCCCACTATCCTCACCTGCCCGATCGCCTCCATCGGGCCCGCTTCTACGCACAGGCCATCGAATTGATGTGGACTGCCACAGGGCGCATGAAAGGGGACGACCGCTGGTTCGCCGCACACCTGGGCGGCGCCCGCGATATCGCATTGCCTGACCTGTGAGTCCACCATAAATTATCGTGAAGCATAGCGCCCTTCGGGGCACAACGAATACTAAGGGGGATACATCATGGCGTCCACAACCGCCGCCGACAAAAAGGCCGACCTGGCCGGTCCCGGAATCGGCACATATGAAGACCTGGAAAACCTGCTTCCCGCCGCTTACCAACCCCTGCTGAGTCCGAAGGACACGCAGAAGGCGATCACGGTGGTGAAGGAGTACATCGAGGATGGGCTCTGCCGCGAACTCAATCTGATGCGTGTCGAGGTCCCGTTGATCGTCGATGAGCTGTCCGGCATCAACGACAACCTCGACCGGGACGGTTCACGCGGTCCCGTCGGTTTCCACATCTCCAACGACCACGGCAAGCATCCCATCAATGCGCAGGTGGTACAGGCGGCCACCAAGTGGAAACGGATGGCCCTTAAGCAGTTTGGAATGGGCATGGGCGAGGGGCTCTACACCGATATGCGGGCCGTCCGCAAGGACTACTTTCTCGATCACGATCACAGTGCCTATGTCGATCAGTGGGACTGGGAACGAGTGATCAGCGACAAGGAGCGGAACCTCGCGTACCTCACGGATACCGTCAAGCGCATCTGGAAGGTACTCTATGGCGCGCATCAGATCGCGCAGGAGTTGTTCCCCGGTCTGCGCTCGGAGAAGTACGCACCCATTCCAGAGGAACTGACCTTCCTGCACGCGGAGGAGATTCTCAAGGAATTCCCGGATCTTCCGCGCAAGCAGCGTGAAACCGCCATCCTCCAGAAGTACCCGGCGATTTTCATCTACGGAATCGGCTGGACGCTGGAGGACGGTTATCCGCATGAGATGCGCGCGGCAGACTACGACGATTGGTCTACGCCCACGACGTCCACGGACGGACTCCCGATGCACGGTCTCAACGGCGACATCCTGGTCTGGAATCCGGTGACCCGTCGGCGTCATGAACTGACGTCCATGGGTGTGCGTGTGAACGGCGATGTGCTCAAGCAGCAGCTCGAGGAGACGAACCAGATGGACTTCCTCAAGTATCCCTATCACCAGGGGATCGTCGACGGTACGCTGCCGCTCACCATCGGCGGCGGCATCGGCCAGTCCCGAACCTACATGTACCTGCTGCGTACCGCCCACCTGGGCGAGTGCAGCGTGACGGTGTGGCCGGACGTGCTCAAGGAGATGTGCGCCAAGCGCAAGATCCACATCCTGGAGTAGCTTATCTGGCTCTTCGACCCGGGTTGGTATTGATACGACAGAGCCCGCCTGATCCGGCGGGCTTTTTGTTTGGACCCTCAGCCATCTGGTCCCTTACCAAGCCTTCCGCTCGTGACGATCCACACTGGTGCGGGACGTGCCGTCAAGGCCACCGAGACCTGGAGAGAACACGACGTTGGGATTACCGTTTCTTGTGGTCCTGCCGGGCGGGTCCTGGGGCCGGAGAAGGGGCCAGAATGCGCTTGGCCCGGCGGTGAGCCGGCGCTATATTCGCTCCCTCTGGTTTGTGAAAAATTTCACTCACCGGGGTTCCGAAGGAAGACATGTCACCGGTATACGGTCCGCTTGTACTGCATCTCGCCATTGTCTGCCTGCTCGCGGCCGCGATGGTGGTCATGGCGGCAATTTTCGGCCGCCG
>JAUVRN010000384.1 GCA_030597645.1 Candidatus Zixiibacteriota bacterium | reverse complement strand
GGAGAAAAACCAGCAGGATCGGAATCGTCGCCAGCGTGGACGCAGCCAGGAGATGCGGCCAGTTGATCTGCTGGAAACCCTGGAAAAACGCCAGGGCCACAGGTAACGTGCGCATCTCGGGGCGGGTAGTGAAGATAAACGGGAACAGGAACATGTTCCAGTTGAGCAGGAAGATCTGGATCGCCACCACAGCCATGGCCGGCTTGCAGAGCGGTGCGACGATGCGGAAAAGAATGTAGAACTCACCGGCGCCGTCCACACGCGCGGCGTCTTCCAGTTCCGACGGCAGCGAGGCGATGTACTGCCGCATGATGAACACCGCGATCGGGTTGACCAGGAAGGGCACAATCAGTGCTGCGTAGGTGTCGATCCAGCCGAACGCCTGCATCTCCACAAACAGCGGAATGATCAGCACGTGCGCGGGCATCATCATGATCGCCAGGATCGATGCGGCCCAAAAGCGCGGCCACCGGCCCTTCCCCCGCGCCAGTGCGTAGCCGGCCATCAGGGCAAACACGAGATTTCCCGCGGTAACCGCCAGAGCGACGAGAATCGAGTTGAGCACGGCCCTCGGAAAGTGTGCCACGCCCCACGCTTCGGCGAAGTTGGACCACCGGGGGTTCGTCGGTATCAAGTCGTCCGTACCGGGCGGTGCGGTGGGGTCGGCCGACAGTGCCCCCACCACCATGTACCAGAGTGGAAACAGCATCGTGACCAGCACGACGAACAGCAGCAGGTAGAGACCGAACCGGTTCATACGGCGATCTCCCTGCCGAAACCGAGGCGGCGTGCCTGGAAGATCGCAACGATGGCGATCAGGATGAACAATGCGTATGCGGCGGCGGACGCATAGCCCATGTCGAACTTCACCAACCCCTTGTCATAGACGAAGTACACCATCGTCTCGGTGGATCCCAGTGGTCCGCCTCTGGTCATCACATAGACTTCCACGAATACCTGGAACGACTTGATCGTATTGAGCACCAGCACCAGAAGGGTCATCGGCCGGAGAGCCGGCCAGATGACGTAGCGCAGCGTCGGCCACCGGGACGCGTTCATCAGCGTAGCCGACTCGAAATACTGCTGCGGCAACGCCTGAAGGGCCGCCAGGTAGAGCAGCATGTAGTACCCGATGGCCGCCCAGATGTCCATGAGCATGATGCCCGGCAGTGCGGTAGCGGTATTGAACAGAAACCCGTGCTCGGGCGGCGTGAGGCCGATGGCCGTAACCATTTGATAGAGGATGCCACCGCGGGCGTATAGCGAAGTCCAGATCAGCGCAACGACGACCAGGGCCGTGATCGATGGAAAGAAGAAGGCGGACCGGAAGAAACCCTTCCCCTTGATCCTGGAATTGAGCAGCAGCGCCAGACCCAGCGCGAGCACGGTGGTGAACGGCACGGTACCGGCGACAAAAATCACCGTGTTGCGAACGGAGCGCCAAAAGTCGCCGTCGGCGACCAGGCGCGTGTAGTTGTCGGCGCCGGTGACGGACAGATCGCCGCCCAGGGGCGAATAATCCGTGAAGCTCAGGTAGAGTGCGAAGAGTAGTGGAAACAGCCAGAACAGCACAAACGACAACATCCACGGACTCAGAAAAGCAGTGGTGTGACGTGTGCGGAGCACGCTCTGGTTCCCCCCTCAGGGCTGCAGTGCCAAAACTGGGTTCACACGGTTACGCTACTTCGCAAGCAACTCGTCGATCTGCGCACGTGCCCGATGCAGCGCCGAGTCGGGCGTCATCGCCTTGTACATGGCGTTCTCGACGGCCCGCTCGATAAGCTCCTCTACCTCCACCCAGCGCGGGTGCACCGGCGTCGGGCGGGCGGTCACCAGCTGCGCCCTGAACGCGTTCAGATACCGATCGTCGGTGAAGTACGGGTTGCCGGCGGCGGCCCGGTTGGCCGGCGTAAAGCCGATGGCGCGGCAGAGCTTGAGATTGTTCTCCGGGCGCAGGAGAAAGTCGATGAAGAGCTGGGCCTCCTGGGCGTGGGGCGACTGCTTGGGCACCACGAGATACTCACCGCCGGCAAACGAGATGGACTTGCCGCCCTCCGGCGCGGGAAGCACGGTCACGCCGTAGTTGGGTGCGTCGGGATTGCGGCGTAGCTGGCCAAGCAGCCAGTCGCCGGAGATCGTGAACCCGATCCGTCCCCGTTGAAAGGCCAGATCCAGTTGACGCTGCGTCTCGATCAGGCCGACGTCGCAGAGTTGGGTGTAATACTCCAGCGCCTGGATGCCCGCATCCGAGTCGATGAGGCAGCCCCCGTCATCCTCTGCGAACAAGACGCCGCCACGGGACCAGAAAAACGGCAGGTACTTCTTGTAGAGCCGGTGTCGTTCGAAGGCGTTGGCCGCGAATCCGAACACGTCGTCATCCAGATCGTCGATCGCGCGGGCCTGCACCAGCCACTCGTCCCAGGTCTTGGGCGGTGCGTTCATGTCCAGGCCGGCCCGGTACATGAGGTCCTTGTTGTAGAAGAGCACGCGCGTGCCGAGGAGCCAAGGATAGCCGTAGATCCTGCCCTGGTAGGTCACCGGTTCCCATTTCATATACAGGCTCCGCTGACCGTCTGCCTCGGCCGTCAGATCGAGAAGGAGTCCCTTGTGCGAAAACTCGGCCACCCAGTCGCTCCCCAGCTCGAGCACGTCCGGTGCACTACCGGTGGCGAACGCGACGACGATCTTCTGGTGTCCCTCGGCCCACGTGAGGTCCACGACTTCGATATCGATGGCGGGATGCTGCGCTTCGAAAGTGGTGACCAGTTCGCGGATCACCGGCGTGGCCCGTGGGTCGGTCCAGAATTGCCACCAGGTAACCGTGGTCTTATCATCCACGCGGCGGACGCAGCCGGAGAGTGCCGCGAAAGCCAGCGATACAAGAAGCAGGCGGCCGAACATCGGCTCCAGAGTAGGTGTGCGCCCAAAGCGGCGCAACGGCATTTCGCTTGACGCTCGCGCGCATGCGGGGCAAGATTCGGCATGCGCCCCCTTCTTGTGGCCGCGTTTCTGGCGCTGGTCTGGACCTCACAAGCCGCTGCCCGCGCCACGGGCTCCGTGATCTCCGACATCGCCGTGGAGGATGTGGCGTGGGATGACGGCACGGCACTCCGGATT
>JAUVRN010000036.1 GCA_030597645.1 Candidatus Zixiibacteriota bacterium | reverse complement strand
CTGGTGGTAACCGTCACCCGGATGGCGTCGCCCCGCAGCGCGCAGCTTTGCCTGCCGACCGGGCGGAGCGGCAGGCCACCGATCGGGGCTCCGGCGCACCATGCGGCGATGCCTGCGTGGCCCCCGGGGCTGCGCACGGCCATCCTGCCCGAACGCAGTTTCAGGCTGGTTCCGCCCGATCATGCCCCCGTACGAGAGAAGCATGCGGTGCCCGCCCTGTTCGTTCTCCGTTCGCCTGCGGGGATGCGTCTATGCCAGCCGCCCGAGTCGGCGCGGATCATCTGGCAGCAGGGTCGGCCCCGGCGGTTGCGATGGCGGCGGGCCGACGAACCGATCACCTCACGCCGGGGTCCCTGGGTGCTTTCGGGCGGTTGGTGGCACGGCGATTTCGACCGGCTCTACTACGAGGTAGAGACCGGTGCACACCGGCACTACCTCGTCTATTACGACCGCCTTGCAGGCGTGTGGTTCGTGCAGGGCATGTTCGACTGACCGCCATGTCATCGCCCTACGTCGAACTGCACTGCCATTCCAATTTTTCGTTTCTCGACGGAGCCAGTCCCCCCGAGATGCTGGCGGAACAGGCCGCTCGTCTGGGCTACACCGCCTGTGCGCTGACGGATCATCACGGGCTTTACGGGGCGGTACGGTTCACGCAGGCTGCCGGGCGGCACGGCATCACACCGATCACCGGTGCCGAGATCACGCTGGACGACGGCCACCACCTCGTGTTGCTGGTCCGCAACGACCGCGGCTATGCCAACCTCTGCCGCCTGCTCTCTTCGGCACAAGGGGCGGGCAAAAAGGGTGACGCGCGCGTGGCGCTCGATGTGCTGGCCCGTTACACCGGGGGCCTGATCGCGCTGTCGGGGTGTACGCACGGAAAAGTGTCCAGCCTGCTGCTTTCCGGGAGGGACCAGGAGGCGGGTCGGGCCGCACTTCGATACGCGGAGCTGTTCGGGCGCGACCATTTCTACCTGGAGATGCAGCACCACAACCTGCCCGCGCACGAATTGTTGTGTGCGAAGCTGTCCCGGCTGGGCTCAGAGCTGGGACTCGAGTGTGTCGCCACCAACAACGTGCACTACGCGGCACCCGCCGGCCGCGCGCTCCAGGACGTGCTTGCCTGTATCCGCCATCACATCACGCTGGACGATGCGGGCGGCGTGCTCTACCCCAACGCGGAACGGTTTCTCAAACCGCCCCGGGCCATGGCGCGGCGTTTTGCCCGCTGGCCGGACGCGGTGGTCAATACGCGGGCAGTCGCCGAGCAGTGCGAGTTTTCGCTGGCCGGTCTCTCCGCAGCCCTGCCGGACTTTCCCGTGCCCGCGGGAGTGACACCCCATCAGTACCTCTGCAAACTGACCTACGAAGGTGCGCGCGGGCGGTACGGCCGGCCCGGCGACGCCGAACGCCGGCAGATCGAGCACGAACTTCGCATCATCGAAACGCTGCGCCTGGCCGGATACTTTCTCATCGTCTGGGACATCGCACGGTTCTGCAGGGCGCGGGGCATTCTCGCCCAGGGCCGCGGTTCCGCGGCCAACTCCGTGGTCTGCTACTGCCTGGGTATCACCGCGGTCGATCCGATCAGATTCGGTCTGCTGTTCGAGCGGTTTCTCTCCGAACAGCGCACCGAGCCCCCCGACATCGACGTGGACATCGCCAACAACCGCCGCGAGGAGGTGATCCAGTATGTGTACAAGAAGTATGATCGCCGGCACGCGGCCATGGTGTGCGAGGTGATCTGTTACCGCGGCCGCCTGGGCGTGCGCGAGGTGGGCAAGGCGCTGGGGTTTTCCACCGCGCAGATCGACGGGCTGGCCAAACGGACCGGGCACTTTTCCAGCGGCGAAAAGCTGGAGACCTGCGCGCAGGACGCCGGGCTCAATACCCGGGACAAACGCGTGCGCCTCTGGGTGAGGCTGGCCCGGGAGATTCAGGGGTTTCCGCGTCACCTGGGCATTCACGTGGGGGGCATGATCATCACGGCCCGGCCTCTGGCGGAGCTGGTGCCCATCGAAAACGCCACGATGCCCGATCGCAGCGTCATCCAGTGGGACAAGGACGACGCCCAGGACGTCGGGTTCATCAAGATCGACCTCCTCGGACTCGGTATGCTCACACTGATCGACGAAGCGGTCCGGCTGATCCGGCGGCATCGCGGTGTGACGATCGATCCGGCACGGCTCTCCTATGACGACCCGAAGGTATTCGATCTGCTCTGCAGCGCTGAGACCGTGGGTGTGTTCCAGGTGGAGTCGCGCGCCCAGATGAACACGCTGCCGCGCATGAAGCCCCGCTGTTTCTACGACCTGGTCATCGAGGTGGCGCTGATCCGTCCGGGGCCGATCCAGGGCGGCATGGTGCACCCGTACCTGCGACGTCGCGACGGCAGGGAACGTGTGGTCTATCCTCACCCTTCCCTGAAGCCGATTCTCCAGCGCACCCTGGGTGTACCGCTGTTCCAGGAGCAGGGCATGAAGGTGGCCGTGGCGGCCGCAGGGTTTACGCCGGCCCAGGCGGATGAACTGCGCCGCGCCATGGGCCACAAGCGTTCACACCAAAAGATGCAGGCGCTCGGTATCGCGCTGGTCGAAGGGATGATGCGCAACGGCATCGACCGCAAGGCGGCCGGCCGGATCTTCGACCAGCTCGCGGCCTTTGCCGACTTCGGGTTTGCGGAGTCGCACGCCGCATCGTTCGCGTTGCTCGTGTACGTGTCGGCGTACCTCAAGCTCTACTACCCGGCCGAATTCTACTGTGCACTGCTCAATGCTCAGCCGATGGGATTCTATTCGCCCTCGAGCGTGATCTATGAAGCCCGGCGACGGGGCACGAGGGTACACCCCGTCGATCTGCAGCACAGCATCTGGAACTGCGCCGTCGAGGGCGACGCCGTTCGTCTCGGTTTTCGTTACATCAAGAAGCTGGGTCCGAGTGCCCGTGAGCGGATAGAGCAGGCGCTTGCGGGCGGGCCGTTCCGCTCGCTGGAGGATTTTGTGCGGCGCACCCACCTCGACCGCGACGCGCTGGAGCAGGCGGCCATGGTGGGGGTGTTCAGGAGTCTCGGCCTGACGCGCCGCCAAGCCCTGTGGCGGATGCTGGCGGTGCTGCGCCGCGGGCCCGACGAACTGCCCCTCACTATGCCCGAGACGGGTGAGGCTGTACTGCCGCCGATGCTCGCGTCCGAAGCACTGCTGGCCGATTTCAAAGGGATGAATCTCTCCACCGGTCACCATCCCATGTTTCTGTTTCGTTCGCGCCTCAAAAAGCGCGGGATTCTCTCGGCTGCGGACCTGGCCCGTGTGCGTGACAAAGCGCGCGTGCAGGTGGCCGGTATCGTCGTCATTCGTCAACGCCCGGGTACGGCCAGGGGCTTTCTCTTTATCACACTGGAGGATGAGACCGGTTTTATCAACGTGGTCGTCAAGCCGCGGCAGGTGGAACGTTTTCGCAAGGAGGTGGTGTACACCAGTGCGCTATGGGTGCAGGGCACGGTCGAGCGGGAGCAGGGTGTCATCAACGTCATCGGCGAGATCTTCGCGCCCCTGCGGGTCGACTCGAAGACGATCCAGCTCAAATCCCGCGATTTCCGCTAGCAGCCCAGGGAGCCGCCTTCGCAGCTGAAATGACCTTTTCAACGGGCCGCCAGACCCCCAGGAAATGCGGGCGTTTCCGGCCGGAGCGCCGCGATTGTGCCGGAGCGATCAAATGCCGATAATGCAACCACATGCCCGATTTCGCCTTACCCCGGAGGATCCTCAAGTTTGGAGGCTCCTCGCTGGCCACGCCCGAACGTATTCGAGCGGCCGCACAGATTTGCTGCGATGCTCACCGGGAGCATCGTATAGCCGTCATCGTATCCGCCTGGGGCGGAGTCACCGACGACCTGGTGGCCGTCGCCGCGGCGGCGGGCCGCAAAGACCAGTCCTACCTCCGTACCTGCGACCAGCTCGAAGCCCGGCATCGCGAAGGGATCGAAGATCTGCTGTCGGGGGACACGCTTGAGGGAATTGAGCTCGACGTCACCTCCGACTTTGGTGAACTGCGCGACCTTCTGCACGGCGTTTCGCTGGTGGGCGAGTGTAGCGCGCGTTCCCGCGATCAGATCATCTGTCGCGGCGAGAGCATCTCCGCCCGCATTTTTGCCGCCGTCCTGTCCGCTGCGGGCATACCGGCGGAATCCTGCGATCCGAGCCCACTCATCGTCACCGACGGCACGTTCGGAAACGCGCGGGTCGACACCGAAGCTACGTACCGCCGTCTTCACGCGCACTTCGGTCAGCACGACGCGCTGCAGGTGGTGCCCGGTTTCGCCGGCGCCCCGCGCAGTGGCGACACCACCACGCTGCGCCGCGGCGGATCCGACCTGACCGCGTCGCTGGTGGGCGCCGCGCTCCGTGTCCAGGCCATCGAGCTCTGGACCGACGTGGACGGTGTACTTAGCGCCGATCCCCGCCTGGTCCCGGGCGCCTTTTCACTGGCGACGCTTCGTTACGAAGAACTGATGGAGCTGTCTCACTTCGGTGCGAAGGTCGTGTATCCTCCCTCGGTGCACCCGGCCCGGACCGCGGGTATCCCCCTGGCCATCCGGAATACGCTCAATCCCGGCTTTGCCGGAACGTGGATCGGCCGTGAAGGCGCGGGCATTGTACATCCCATCTGCGGCATCTCCTCCATCCATCACGTCGCGCTGATGCGTCTGGAGGGAGACGGGATGGTGGGTGTTCCCGGTATCGCCGGACGCCTGTTCGGAGCGCTGGCACGTCAGCAGATCAGCGTCATCCTGATCGGGCAGGCTTCCAGCGAACATTCGATCTGTTTTGCCGTGCTGCCCGATGCCGTCGAATCGGCCACCGATGAGATCCGACGCGAGTTTGACCTGGAACGCCGGGCCGGACTCATCGATGAACTGATCGTGGAAAGCGATCTCTCCATAGTTGCCGTGGTGGGCGAGGAGATGCGCAAGCGACCGGGAATCGCCGGCAGGTTGTTCAGCGTGCTGGGCGATCAGGGCGTCAACGTTCGTGCCATTGCGCAGGGATCCTCCGAGCTCAACATCTCATTCGTCGTGGACGCGTCCCAGGAACAGGACGCGCTCCGGTCCATTCACGATGCGTTCTTTGCCGAGCCGGATCGGTCGTGCCGCGTCTTCGTGGCCGGTACCGGCCGGGTGGGCCGGGCACTGCTGACCATGATCGCGGCCGATCGGGAGGGCCAGGGTGGATCGGTGCTGCGGCTGGCAGGCGTGACCAACAGCCGAAAGATGTGCGCGGACGCCGGCAGCCTGGGTCGCATCGACTGGAGCGAGGATGCCGCCCTCTCCGCGAGTGACGAGCAGGATGCGGATCTGGACACCTTTGTCGACATCGTGACCCACGAATCGGGGCCACGCGTGTTCGTCGACTGTTCCGCTTCGGAGACGGTACCGCGATGCTATGACCGCCTGCTCGAGTCGGGTGTGCACGTGGTATCGGCCAACAAGCTACGCTTTGCCGGACCACTCTCGGAGTACGTCAACCTCAAGCGGCCGGACTCGGATCGGGGTCACGTATACTTCGAAACGACCGTCGGTGCGGCACTGCCTGTGATTGGGACTCTGCAGAGC
The DNA here is from genome assembly GCA_030597645.1 of Candidatus Zixiibacteriota bacterium. Lineage (GTDB taxonomy): Bacteria > Zixibacteria > MSB-5A5 > JAUVRN01 > JAUVRN01 > JAUVRN01. The sequence goes on along the minus strand of JAUVRN010000036.1, from coordinate 4,660 downwards.
CTTGTGGCCACGGGAGACCGGATCCACCGCATCGAAGGTCTGCTGTCGGGCACCATGGGGTTCGTTCTGCATCGCGTGCGGGGGGGCGCGCGCTTCAGCGAGGCGCTCCGGGAAGCGTACGATCGCGGGTACACCGAGCCGGATCCACGTGAGGATCTCACGGGGCGTGACGTGGCACGCAAGATTCTGATTCTCGCCCGACTGGCCGGCCGCCGGCTGGAGCCTGCAGACGTCATCGTCGAACCGGTGGTGCCCATGAGTATGCTGGAACGCCGACCGCTGGACGTGTTCTGGCAAAAACTGGACGGCGCGGACGAAGCGTTCGCCAAGCGTGCCGGTATGAGCAAGGTGCGCAACGAGACACTCTGCTACCTGGCTCGGCTCGACGGGGACAAAGCGGAGATTGCGCTGACGGAAATTCCGTCCGATCATCCGGGCGCACGCGTCGCCGGTACCGACAGCCTGGTAGCCTTTTATACGGACCGGTATCTCGAGACGCCCCTGGTCATCAGGGGACCGGGTGCCGGCCCGGAGTTGACGGCTTCCGGAGTGTATGCAGACATCATGCGCGCCGTTGCGGAGCAGCATGCACCTTAAGAGAAGGATCCCGGTGGCCATACTGGGAGCCACCGGCAGTGTCGGGCAGAAGTTCGTATCTCTGCTGGCCGAGCACCCGTGGTTCCACGTGGTCGCCCTGACCGCATCGGAGCGATCTGCGGGCAAGGTGTACGGCCAGACCGTTCGCTGGGTGCAGGAGTCCCCACTCCCTGGCGATCTGGCCCAGATGGTGCTGCAGCCGAGCACACCCCCGCTCGATGTCCGGCTGGTCTTTTCCGCACTCGACGCCGGGGTGGCCGGCGATATCGAGACCCACTTTGCGCAGGAGGGCTACGTGGTGGTTTCCAATGCGCGCAATCACCGCATGGAGCCCGACGTGCCGCTGCTGGTTCCCGAAGTCAACCCCGACCACCTGGCACTTGTGGGCAGGCAGCCGTACGGCCATGGGGCAATTATCACCAATCCCAACTGCTCCACGATTGGACTCGTGCTTCCGCTCAAGCCGCTGCACGAGCGATTCGGGCTCAAGCAGATCCATGTAGTGACCATGCAGGCCGTATCGGGCGCGGGTCTGCCGGGACTCTCCAGCATGGAGATCAGCGACAACGTGATCCCGTACATCCACGGCGAAGAAGCCAAGATGGAAAGCGAATCCAAAAAGATCCTCGGCACGCTCAAGGGCGGCCAGGTCGAGCTTGCCGATTTCGACATCAGCGCCCAGTGCAATCGCGTCCACGTGCTGGATGGTCACACCGAGTGTGTCTCCATCGCATTGCACGAATCGGTCACGGATCAGCAGATCCTCGAGGCCTGGTCGGCATTTGAACCGGAGCCACAGGGACGCCTGTTGCCCTCGGCACCGAAGTCCGCTATCGAGTACTTTGACGAACCGATGCATCCCCAGCCGCGCCTGCACCGCAACCTGGGTGCAGGTATGACCGTTTCCGTCGGCCGGCTACGTCCGTGCCCGGTGCTCGACTGGAAATTCGTCGTACTGTCGCACAACACCGTCCGCGGTGCCGCCGGCGGGTCCATTCTGGCCGCCGAACTGGCCACGGCGCGGGGACTGCTGGATCGATCAGATGGAGGTTCGGCGTGACCGCTCCGCTCCAATCCGCGACGGCCAGTGCCCCGGCTACGGTGGCCAACGTGGCCTGCGGTTTCGACGTCTTCGGCCTGGCGATCCGTGAACCCGCCGATCAGGTGACAGTCGCTCGAGCGGATACACCCGGTGTTACCATCACAGGCATCGAGGGGGATGGCGGGCGTTTGCCCCTTGAAGCCGAAGAGAACGTGGCCGGCGTGGCGGCGCGGGCGGCGCTGAGACGTATCGAGAAGGACCACGGTGTCAAGCTCACGCTCACCAAGGGGGTCCCCCTGGCCAGCGGACTGGGGGGTAGCGCCGCCAGTGCCGTGGCGGCCGTGGTGGCGGTGGACCGACTCTTCGACCTCAATCTCAGCCACCAGGAGATGCTCGCGTGCGCGCTGCAGGGTGAGCGCGTGGCGGCCGGCTATCCTCACGCGGACAACGCCGCACCGTCACTCTTCGGCGGCTTCGTATTGATCAGCACCGGCGAACATGAATTGGTGCCGCGCATCACGTCGCTGCCGGTTCCCGATGGACTGGCCTGTGCCATCGTCCGGCCGCACGTGGAAGTGAATACCGCCGAGGCGCGTGGCCGCCTGCCGGATTCGATCCCGCTCAAGGCCGCCGTAGCCCAGTGGGGACACACGGCAGGGCTCGTGGCGGGACTCTTTACCGTCGACTACGAATTGATTCGTTCCTCGCTCGTCGATCTGATCGCCGAGCCGGTGCGCAAGGACGCGGTGCCCGCCTTCGACGCGATAAAGCGGGCGGCGCTCGATGCGGGGGCCATGGGCTGCAGTCTCTCCGGCTCGGGCCCGGCCATCTTCGCGCTCTGTGAAAGTAGCGACGTGGCCGCGACCGTTTGCGCGCGCATGTCCGAAGCCCTGGCTGCCGAATTCGGTCCCGACTACGACGCCTTCGTCTCGCGGGTCTCACCCGCGGGTGCTCGCATCATAGAGTCGGTACCGCGCTAGCAGGGTGCCCATGCGATTCGTCAGTACGCGCGGCCAGGCGCCGCCCGCCACACTCAGGGAGGCGCTGCTGGCCGGTCCCGCGCCCGATGGTGGCCTGTACGTACCCGAAGACTTGAGGCCGCTTCCGCCCGACACGATCGCCCACTTCCACGGTATCTCCTTTCAGGCGGTGGCCTATGAGCTGACCCACTATCTCCTCAATCGCACCATCTCCCCGGGCGCCATGGAAGACATCATGGAAACGGCGTTTCCCTTCGAGATCCCACTGGTGGCGATTGAGGAGGGTGTGTGGGCGCTGGAGCTGTTTCACGGGCCGACCCTGGCGTTCAAAGATGTGGGCGCCCGTTTCATGGCGCGGTTGTTCGCGTACTATCTCGACAGCCAGAAACAGCCTGTCACCATCCTGGTGGCGACGTCGGGCGATACGGGCAGTGCCGTAGCCCAGGCGTTTCACAACGTGCCCGGCATCGACGTCCAAGTGCTCTTTCCCTCGGAACAGGTGAGCGAACGGCAGCGCATGATGTTCACGACGCTCGAGGGCAACGTCACGGCGCTGGAAGTGCAGGGTACCTTCGACGACTGTCAGGCACTCGTTCGCCAGGCGTTCGCCGACCTGGAGCTGAGGTCGCGACGTCCGCTGGCATCGGCCAATTCCATCAACGTCGGGCGGCTGCTGCCGCAGATGTTCTATTATTTCCACGCCGTAGCGCAGCTACCGCCGGGCAGTCCGCCGCCGGTCATCTGCGTTCCCAGCGGCAACTTCGGCAACCTGACCGCAGGGCTGATGGCCAAACGGCTCGGCCTGCCGGTGCAGCGCTTCGTCGCTGCCACCAACGTCAACGACGTCGTACCGGAGTACCTGAGAACCGGGGAGTACCGCCCGCGCCCATCGGTACACACCCTCTCCAACGCCATGGACGTGGGCGATCCATCCAACTTCGAGCGCATCACCTGGCTGTATGGCAACGATGTGGAGGCGCTGCGCCGGGACCTGCATGGCTGTGCCTTCACCGACGAGCAGGCACGGGGAGCCATGGCCGACGTGTATCGGCGTCGCCGTTACGTGCTGGAACCGCACTCCGCTACGGGCTACCTGGGTATCCGTCAGGGATTGGGGTTGCACTCGGGACATCCCGGCGTGTTCCTGGCCACTGCCGATCCTGCCAAGTTTCCCGAGGTCGTGCGCGAGGCGACCGGCGAAGGCCCGCCCATGCCACACGGGCTGGCATCGGCGACCACCGGCATCGAACAGACGGTGGCCATGCCGGTGGAGTACGATCTGTTCAAATCGTATCTGCTGAATTGATATTGATATAACGTGTTGTACAGTAACACGTTACATGATCCAGGTCCATGTGGTGGGATCGCCTGGTTCAGAAAACCCCCATCTATCGTCTGGATTATTCTCGCCCGTAGACCAGGTCAAGTCTGGCTTTGCTCTCGCTCACCACGATAGCCACTACGTCGGATGGTACAAAGCGATTGCGTAAAGTATCGATAAACAATACTTTGCGCCTATGACAACGAAGACTGGGAGGACTCGCGCGCGAGACTATATTGCTGACTTGGCCGCGGCAGGACGATACCACTTCACATCCGGCGATGCCCGTGATGCGCTGGGCGTATCCGCGGATGCAACCAAGCTGGCACTGAACCGGCTGGCCCGTCAAAAGCTGATTGCCTCACCTGCGCGGGGCTTCTATGTCGTTGTGCCGCCGGAATACCGATCTCTCGGTTGCCTGCCGGCAGAGCAGTTCATCCCCGCGCTGATGCAGCACCTGGGCCAACCCTACTACGCGGGCCTACTCTCAGCTGCACAGTACCACGGCGCAGCCCATCATCGCCCACAGGAGTTTCAGGTTCTACTGGCCAAGGCGCGCCGTCCGATCCGGAGCGGACACGTGCGCGTCTCCTTCATTGTGCGGAAGTGCCTTGAGGACGTGCCCGTACAGAGCACGAATACGCCGCGGGGGACGATTCAGATCTCATCGCCCGAGGGAACTGCGGTCGACCTCATCGGCTATCATCGTCACGCCGGCGG
>JAUVRN010000052.1 GCA_030597645.1 Candidatus Zixiibacteriota bacterium | reverse complement strand
GCGCGAACAGACCGGAAACCTCGACTTCCTTCGTCCGACCGTCCAGCATCTGGTAGCGCAATACGGCCTCTTCGGCTCGAATCACCTGCAGGTATAGTCCGGGAAATGACAGGCCCCCTTCTTCGCCGCTCACCGGTTCGCCCGCGCGAACGACTTCGGGGTTGATCACGGCCAGTCTCGGTCCCCCGGGTTGCATCTGCGTCCGGTCGACTCCGAAGCCGCGCCGGGTCTCACCGATCTGGTTGGCGGCGAGCCCGATACCGTGCGCATTCTGGAGCGTGTCGAACAGATCGTCCACGAGTGCGCCCGTAGCCGGGTCAGCCGGATCAACCTCTGTCGATCGGGTGCGCAGAACCGGATCGCCGAACAGGCGAATGCCGCATTGTGCCACCGGACTATCTAGTCGGTGCCCTCGACGGACCCCGCAACGGAACTTCGTAACACCTCAAGTTTGAGGTCGCCGTCCCCTACCTTCAGCACCACGGATTTGTTTTTTTCGTTGAAGTTAACGATGGTGCCAAAAATCCCGCTGTTGGTGACAATGCGGTCGCCCTTCTTGAGCTTTTCCAGGACCGCTTTTTGTTGCTTCTGACGCTTCTGCTGGGGCCGGATGAGTAAAAAGTAGAGTACGGCAAACATCAGCAGAAAAGGCAGCAAGGCTCCAAAGACGTTGGAGCCGCCGTCGGCAGTGGGATTGGCCATCGCCAGCATCAGGCGGTTACCTCCTTTCGTTCGTGTGACTCGGGCAGGCCGGCTTCGTACTGTGCCAGAAAGCGCGCCGCCCAAGAGTGATAGTCGTTGGCGCGGATCGCGTCACGGATCTGCGCCATGAGATTCAGATAGAAATGTACCGAATGTTGTGTCGTCAGTATCAGCCCGGTGATCTCGCCGGTGGCCAGCAGATGCCGGACATAGGCGCGGCTGTGGCGCCGGCAGACCGGGCAGGCGCAGTCGGGATCGATGGGTCGTTCGTCGGCAGCGTAACGCGCCGCTTTGATCTGCATGGGGCCCTTCGACGTGAATACCGTGCCGTTGCGGGCGTTCCGCGTGGGCAAAACGCAGTCGAACATGTCGACACCCCTGGCCACGGCACGCACCAGATCGGCCGGCGTGCCCACACCCATCAGGTAACGCGGGCCCATTTCGGGCAATTCGGCCGTGGTGGCTTCCACCAGACGCCACGTCTCGTCACGCGACTCGGCGGTGACCAGGCCGCCAATGGCCCAGCCCGGGAAGCCGAGAGACGATATGTAGCGGGCGCTTTGTTGCCTGCCCTCTTCGGTGTAGCCACCCTGGACGATGCCAAACAGGGTCTGGTCATAGCCGTGATCCGATTCAGGTCGTGACCGCCAGTTGTCGAAGGCTTCTGCGGCCCACCGGTGGGTCAGCTCTGTGGCCCGGTCGATGTCCTCTGCCGGGTCGTCGTACGACGGGCAGATATCGAGTGGCATCATCAGATCCGAGCCGATGGCCCGCTGGATATCCAGCACGCCGGCCGGTGTGAATCTCTGTGGACTGCCGTCCAGATGGGATGCGAAGACGACACCGTCCGACTCGATCTTTCGCCTCGCCGCCAGCGAGAACACTTGGTAGCCACCCGAATCGGTCAGAAGCGGACGCTTCCAGTCCATCAGAGAATGTAGTCCGCCGAGTTCCCGAAGCCTCTCCACCCCGGGTCTCAACGTCAGGTGATAGGTGTTGGCGAGTACGATCTGGGCGCCCAGCTCTTCGAGATGATCGGTGGTGAGTGCCTTGACGGCACCGCCTGTGCCCACGGGCATGAAGGCGGGCGTATTGACGCCCCCGTGCGCGGTGGTCACCCTTCCCGCGCGTGCCTGCCCGTCCTGGGCCGTTATGTCGAACGCAAACATTAGGTTACAAACACACCAAGCATGCTAGTATAGCGGATCGTGGATCTTGGGCCCACTCTTTTGTATGGAAGTCGAGGGGTAGGTTCGGCCGTCAGGCCGAGCGGAGCCAGTCGATGGCGTCCTCTACCTTGTTGACTGGTATGGACTTAAGTCCGCTGCGGGACTTCTCCGCTGGACCCCGGTCGGTTCCGGGGACGATAGCCGAGCGAAACCCAAGTTTGGCAGCCTCGCTCAGCCGACGGGAGAGCTGGCTGACGGGACGAATCTCGCCGCCCAGCCCGATCTCGCCTGTGACCATAGTCCGGCCGGGTACCGGCACGTCCAGGTGCGATGAGGCCAGGGCCAGCATGACGCCCAGGTCGATGGCTGGTTCGTCTATGCTCAGTCCACCGGTGACGTTGACGAACACGTCGTGTCCGCCGAGCTTGAGACCGGCGCGTCTTTCGGCCACAGCCAGGAGCATGGCTAGGCGGCGACCGTCGAGTCCGCGGGCGACGCGCTGTGGTGTGGAGTAGCCCGACGGGGCCACCAGCGCCTGGAGCTCGAACAACAAAGGCCGCGAACCTTCCACGGCGCTGACCACCACCGAGCCGACCCGCGCGTCTTCGTCACGGGAGAGAAACAGGTGAGAGGGATCGGCCACCGGGAGCATGCCCTGCGACGTCATCTCGAACAGGCCTATCTCGTCGGTCGAGCCGAATCGGTTTTTGGTGGCCCGAAGCAGCCGGTATTGTCTAGAGGAATCGGACTCGAGGGCCAGCACCGTATCGCCCAGATGCTCCAGCACTTTGGGTCCGGCGAGACTTCCGTCCTTGGTCACGTGGCCGATCAGCAGGGCTACCGTGTTGGTCGGCTTGACGGTGGCGGCCAGTGCCTGTGCCACGGCACGGACCTGGGAGACGGTACCCGCCGCCGAGTCGAGCTGGCTCGATGCCGTGGTCTGCACGCTGTCGACGATCAGTAAGGCCGGCCGGGTCTGTTCCGTCGTTGCGATCACGTCTTCGAGTTCGGTCGTGGCCAGCAGCGCTACGCCCTTGCCCGATACGCCGACACGTTCGGCCCTGCGCTTGATCTGCCCGGTGGATTCTTCACCCGAGGCGTAGAGAACCGGCCCCACGCGCGAGGCGATCTGCTCTGCCACCTGCAGTACGAGCGTCGACTTGCCGATGCCCGGCTCGCCGCTCAGGAGAATCACCGAACCGGCCACCAGTCCGCCGCCGGTAACCCGGTCGAACTCCTCGATCCCCACCGGCTGCATGGGAGCCGAATCCGTTCCGATCTCGGCGAGCAGTTCCGGCGGCCGCGCGATGCTGAGGCGTCTGGCCTCACGCGGTTTGGCGGGTCGGACTTCCTCGGTCAGCGTATTCCAGCCGCCGCACTCGGAGCACTTGCCGAGCCATCGGGGGAACGTGGCGCCGCACTGGCTGCAGGCGTAGAGAGTTCTGGTCCTGACCATCGGGCGTCAATATAGACCGGTCCGTCGCGCGAACAAGTGATGCCCTCCGAATGTGATGCGTCGTAAGGATCAGGCCGCCCCGCGGGCTTTCGAACGTCCTTTTGTCACCACTCTGCTCAGGCCGGCTTGGCGCGCATCATGACCTTGATCAGCCAGGCCACTACGCCCAGGCAGATGACGAGGGTGACGGCGAACAGCCCCAGCACGTCCCACTGCGGTGCCACCTGCAGTTCGTCGAGCGTGAAATACGGAGCGAGATACGCCGTGCGAAGCTGTTGTCGCATCACGGCCATCATCGCGAGTACGCCCAGTAACGCCACCGCACCGGCCACAGCCGGCGTGCGCGAATCGGGCTTCTTCGAAGCGCGTTGGATCAGTACCCACGCCACCGCGGTCAGTACTATGGCCGCGAACAGGAGGACAGTGGCAGTCATGTTCTCACCCATGAAGATCATCATGACGCGCTTGGGCAGCGCCACCAGGAACCAGAAGCCGATGATCACGTTGAGCAGCGTCGCGTGCATGAACATCCGGGCACCGTATGCCACCGCCCAGTTGGACCAGGCCACATCCCCCGATTTGCGGCGCAGGCCGATGATCATGATCCAGATACCGGCCACGGCCACGGCACCCACCAGCATGTGCAGGTAACGCGGGTACAGCGCGGGGTCGGCCCAGTTGAGCTGGCCCGAGGCCGGGTTGGCAAAGTAGTGCGCCGCCCAGACATCGGGGCGCAGCATGAGCGTGAAGTTGTTGCTGTAGATGAAGCCGATCCAGGTGAAGATCAGAACCATGACCCAGACGATGCCCGAGCGCATGCCGGTCAGCGAATCCCACTTGAAACGCAGCAGGTATGCCAGGTAGTACCCGGCGATGAGCAGGGGTACCACCCAGAACCAGGCGTTGGCCATCAGGATCGACGAAGAATAGACAAACTGTCCGTACAGCACCTGCACGAAGAGCAAAGGCGCGATGCCGAGCGTCACGGCAAAGGCGATAACCGTCGGGAGCAGCTCGAACAACCGCCTGGCGAGTCGGCCGTGGTTCTCGCTCTTCGAGCCGCGGGCGTGACTAATGGCGGCCAGGATGCCGCCGCCGAACAGGAAGTTCATCGGCACCAGGTGGCAGATGAACGTAAAGACCAGCAGAAACTCCAGCAGCCACAGAGGCGCCGGGAGGGGGAGCACGTCGGGAAGAGGTACGATCGGTTCCATGGTCAATTCTCCTCCTCCTCGCCGGCAACGGCATACCAGGATTGTATGAAGTCGGCGAGCATCCTCGCTTCGTCTTCGGTGCCGGACCAGGGCGGCATCTCCTCGATCATCTCGGCCAGTTCGGGGAACAGTTCGAGGAGTTCGTCGTGCGCGTATCCTTCCAGGGAGCCGTCGAGCGCACGGAATCCACTCTGCGAGTGGCAGAAACCGCAGCGTTTGCTGAATACCTCGGCGCCATCCAACATGGGCAGGGTGGTGCCGGACTCCTGGGCCAGGTACCTGGCCAGCGCGCGGCGTTCCACGTCGCTGCCGGGAAAAGCCGGCATGGCCCCGACCATGTGCTCCAGGCGCGCCACCGATTCGTAGATGTAGTCTTCGTCGAGGCCGCCGAGCCGGTCTGTGAGCCCGCGGTATCCGTCCAGCGTGTGGCAACTCCTGCATGCCAGGCGGAAGATCTCTCTGCCGGTGGCCGTCGTGGCGGCAGCCGGCCGTTCCTGGACCCAGACGGCATTGGCCAGGATCCCGTCCCCGGTGGACATGGCTTCGGCCTCAGCCGGCCGGAGACCGTTGCCGTACATGTAGTCCACGATGACCCACGGTTTGCGCACCGACTCGCGGATCCACTCGGAGGCTCCGAAGAGCGTCAGCGCTACCAGCGCGAAGGTGATGGCCGAACCGGGCCCGAAGTTCTTTGGAAAGATGATTGGGGCCAGCAGTATCACCGCCAGGGCGATGCCGCCCCAGACGAGCACCCTGGCCGCCAGAGCCGCGGCGGGCATGCCTCCTGCGAAGAGTTCCGCCGCGCCGGCGGGCAGCAGGCCGTGATACCAGTAGAGGGCCGGCACCGCGAGTATCGTCCCTGCCAGCGCCCAGAGGCCTGCCAGGCGTATGATGCGCGCTCTGGTCGCGGCGTGCTTGACGAACACGCCGGTGAACAGCGCATAGATGCCGGCCAGGCCGATGCAGATTGCAGTGCGGGCCAGCGTCGACGGCCAGTAGGTGGGATTGAAGAACGCGTCCCAGAAGTTGCCCGAGGCCAGCCACTCGCCGGGTGTCAGCATGAATGCGAGGATGCCGTTGATAACCACCAGCGACAGGAACGCCGCGATGAAATAGACCCAGCCGACGGCCAGATGCGTGCGCCGCGACACGCGGTCCCAGGTCATATAGTAGACGATGGCGGCGGCGATCTCGACGATGAACAACGCCCACTCAATGGCCCAGACCCAGACGAACAGGTGGATCAGCGAACTCGTGGCCGCCGGGCTGGACAGGCCGATGACGAACCAGATACCGACGCCGGATATGGCGCCGAAGACCAGGGTTACCAGGGCAAAGAAGCGGCTGTGCGTGATCAGGTAGTTTCTGAGATGGCGGTCGTCTTTGCGATTGGCGTAGTGCTCCATGACGACGAGGAACAGACCCCCGCCTATGGCAAAGTGAGACACGTAGACGTGCAGGATCGCCACGATCGCGATCAGCAGGGGGGTGCCCATTTCCAATTCCCAGACCGGGAAATTCATGATTCCTCACTCTCCAGGTTGCGAAACCTCAACATACCGGGCTTGTGAAAAAACGCGCAAGCCCCGACTGGGCCGGACGGGTGCAACTCCGATCCGGTACGCTCGTAGTACAGGGGGCAGTTATGGAGGGTTCACCTATGAAGCAGCTGGCCCTAGTGGCATTCTGCGGGCTTTGCCTGTGGAATGTCTATCCCGCCTATGCCGGTGGCGAGATCTACGGGACAATCTACACGGACCGGGGCGAGGAATTCACCGGTCCGATTCGCTGGGACCGAAACGAGAACTTCTGGGACGACGTCCTGGACTCCGACAAGCGCGACAGGGTATTCGTCGAGGGCGACAGGGGTACCTTCCGCATTTTCGGTTTTTCCTTTGGCACAGACGGCGGCCACTGGTCGTCCAGCCAGTTCAAGATCTTCTTTGGAAACATTGAGGCCATCGAGCCGCGTCGCGGCGATCGCGTGCGCATCGAGATCAAGGGTGATCAGCGGATCGACGTCGACGACGACGGTGCAGACCTCGGCGGTATGCGCGAACTGGTGATCTGGGATGAAGCGGCGGGCGAAGTCGAACTCGACTGGGACGAAGTCGAACGTGTCGAATTCAGACAGGGCCCCGGCCGCGGTCTCGACGACGAGCGCCTCTACGGCACGGTGGAAACCCGGGGTGGTGATTTCACGGGCTATATCGTGTGGGACAAGGACGAATCGCTCAAGGACGACATCCTCGACGGCAAGGACGACGGTCGCAAACACAAGATTCCCTTCGGCAAGATCAAGAGCATCGAGCGCAGAGGCTCCCGTGCCAGCAACATCGAACTGATCGATGGCAGCAGGCTCCGTCTCTCGGGTACCAACGACGTGGACGACGACAACCGGGGCATCGACATCACCGTCCCGGGCGTCGGTCTGATCAAGGTGGAGTGGGAGGACTTCGATCGCGTCGTCTTTGCGGATGCACCGGCGTCCCGGCGTTTCGATGACTTCGACGGGGGCCGTCGCCTGTATGGGGTCGTCAAGGATGATCACGGTCGCAGCTACACGGGATTCATCATCTGGGACCTGGACGAAGCGCACACGTGGGAGTTCCTCGACGGGGAAGACGAGGACATCCAGTACGAAATCCCGTTCGAGAATATCGCCACGATCGCGCATCACTCCCGCCGGTCCGCGGAGGTCACGCTGCACAACGGCGACGTACTGATCCTGTCCGGTTCCAATGACGTCGACCGCGACAACAAGGGCATCGTGATCGAGATGGATGACGGCGACGAGGTCGAACTCGACTGGTACGACTTCGACATCGTGGAGTTCAAGAAGAAGTAGTCGGGCAGTTTCGGCCGTGAGTTGCTGAAACTCAGGGCCGGTATTCGCCCTCTCCCGTTGCGCGACAGCGGGCGGCGTGGGTCCCGAAACGACGGGCCGGTATCCGCGGCCAGGTGAGTTTCCGCTGTCGCGTATTTGTCTTACCCTGCCCGCGGCCCCCCGGCGGGGCGCGGTCGAACCTCGCCGGACGGTGGTCGTCCGGGCAACAACGTTGACCCCCCTGAGCCGACATTTATATTAGACCGTTCCTTTGGAAGCGTGAGGAGTTGACGTGAAGGCACTTATTACCGGTGTGACCGGCCAGGACGGGTCCTACCTGGCCGAACTGCTGCTGAACAAGGGGTACGACGTGGTGGGCATGGTCCGCCGTTCGTCCACCGAACCCTTCGATCGTATCCGCCATATCCGGGATCGGATAGATATTCGGCAGGCCGACCTGCTGGACCAGCTTTCCATGATCTCGGTGATCGAGGATGTGAAGCCGGATGAGCTCTACAATCTGGCCGCACAGTCTTTTGTACCGACCTCGTGGGATCAGCCCGTGCTCACGGCCGAGTTCGATGCGCTGGGCGTCACGCGCCTGCTGGAGGCGGTGCGCCTGATCAATCGGAAGATCCGTTTTTACCAGGCGTCATCATCTGAGATGTTCGGCCGGGTGCAGGAAGTGCCCCAGACCGAAAAGACACCTTTCCATCCGCGGTCCCCGTACGGCGTGGCCAAGGTGTATGGTCACTTCATCACCGTGAACTACCGCGAGTCGTACGACATTCACGCCTCCAGCGGCATTCTCTTCAACCACGAATCACCCCGCCGCGGGCTCGAGTTTGTCACGCGCACGGTCACCGACGGTGCGGCACGCGTCAAGCTGGGGCTCGCAACAGATCTGGCACTCGGCAACCTGGACGCCCGGCGGGACTGGGGCTATGCGGGCGATTACGTCGAGGCCATGTGGCGGATGATGCAGCAGGATCAACCCGACAACTACGTCGTCGCCACGGGCGTCAATCACTCCGTCGCGGACCTCGTGCGTACGGCCTTCGAGCGCGTCGATCTGGACTGGCACGACTATGTGAAGACCGATCCGCGTTTCGTTCGTCCGGCTGAAGTGGACACGCTGCTGGGTGACGCATCTCACGCCAAAGCCCGCCTGAGCTGGGAACCGCACACCAGCTTCGAAGAGCTGGTACACATGATGGTCGACGCGGACATGGAGCGGCTCCGGGGCGCTGCGCCGCGTCTTTAGATTCATGACGGCATTCATCACCGGCGTGTGCGGCTTCGCCGGCCGTCATCTGGCCGCACACCTCCTCGGTCGCGGCGTGACCGTCTGCGGTACGTATCTGGATGCCGCCGATCGCAGGGGCATTGGTCCACTGGGCCGGCACATCGGTCTGCACAAGGCGGACGTACGGGATCTTGCCAGGTTGCGCTCCATTCTGCGTCGCACCCGGCCGGACGTCGTGTATCACCTGGCGGCGCAGGCGTCGGTGGGCAGTTCGTTCGCGTCGCCCGTGGGCACCGTGGATGTCAACGTTCCCGGAACGGCGGCACTCCTGGAGGCGGTGCGGCATGAGTCGCCGCGCGCGCGCGTGCTCTTTGCATCCACCGCCGAAGTGTACGGTAAGGTGCGGCCACGGGACGTACCGCTGACCGAAACACACCCGGTGGCGCCGCGCAATCCATACGCGGCGAGCAAGCTGGCCGCCGAAGAGCTGTGCCGACAGTACGCGAGAACCTGGGATCTGCGCGTCG
>JAUVRN010000416.1 GCA_030597645.1 Candidatus Zixiibacteriota bacterium | reverse complement strand
GTTCGCGGCACCCGCGACTCGCGTGAAACCGGGCGCATCAACCCCAACGTGCGCGCGGAAGTGTCGGTGAATCCGGCCAGTGAGATCATTCCCGTGACGCGCGCCAACGGGATCGCCCTGGCGCTCACCGTGCCGTCCGGGGGGACGATCTCCGGCCGATCAGCGCTGCTCAGACTCGACGGCTGGACCTGGGAGGACATGGTGTTCGCGGCCCCGGTGGGTATGCACGTGCAGTGGCCCCGCATGACCACTTACCAGTCGCGGTACCGTCCCACGTCCGAGGAAGACCAGAAAAAAGAGCGCCAGAAGGCGCTGGCGGCTCTCTCCGATGCCTTCGACGACGCCAGAGCTTATCGCACAGCCCGCGCGGATGATGAGTTTGCAGAGCGGCACCCCACCGATCTGCGCTGGGAGGCGATGAAGCCGGTCTTTGACGGCACACTGCCGGTTGTGGTCACCGCCAACAACATTCTCCAGATTCAGGCGGCCCTGGCCTGGGCCGAGCGTGAGGACCTGCGTTTGATCATCGTGGGCGGCGCCGATGCGTGGATGGTGACGCAGGAGCTCAAGGAGAGGGATGTGCCTGTGATCGTGACCGGCACACACCGCCTTCCCTCCCGCCGCTGGGCGGACTCTGATACGCCATTTGCTCTTCCGGCAAAGCTTTACGAGGCTGGTGTAAAGTTTTGCATTAGCAGTACCAGCTCTTGGGGCGGAGGAGCCCAGGCGTCGAATACACGCAATATGCCGTACGACGCGGCTACGGCTGCGGCATACGGTCTGCCTGTGGACGAGGCACTCAAGGCCGTTACGCTCTATCCGGCTCGCATACTCGGGGTGGATGACAGGGTTGGGTCGCTGGAGGTGGGTAAGGACGCGACCCTGATCGTGACCGACGGCGACCCGCTGGAGACGCCGACGCTGGTCAGCCAGATGTACATCGAGGGAAGGAAGATCGACCTGACCAGCCGGCACACTATGCTTTACGACAAGTATCGCACCAAGTACGGTCAGTAGCTGCGGCCATTAACGCGGGCCATGTCGAGCACGATTGCAGACGGCCTGTTATCGTGTAGCTCACCGCCGATTTATTGCCGTTACCTCTGGGACACGACACCAAGTTAACAAGGGCGGACGGAGGGCTTCCCGGCGAAGGCCGGTCGGCCACCCCGCCCTGTATTATCGCCCCTGCTCCACCGCAAGCGGGCTCGGTCCGCCCACAGCAGATCCACTCTGTATGCTAGTCAGAATCCCCTCAGGTGTCTTCTCAGGCACCGGTCGAATCCATTCGGGAGCGTACTCAGCCCCGGCGTGACCTGCGGGCAGGTCAGAAGCCGTTACGGTCTGTGGTCCGTCAAAGGCTGTCCATGCGGGCCGGCACGAAACGGAGTCCGGCTCAGAAAGTCATCCACGGGGCAGCGCCCGGGCCTGTGCAATCGATGTCGTTTCACCACAATTGTATGATCCGTTCCGGTGATTGCAAGAGGAAAACCAGTGTCCGGAGCCCGTCAGGGGCGAGGGCTTTCTGGAGCCAGTTCGCAGCCGAGACCGGGCTCCAAGCAGCGAACCATCCGTGGGCCGTCGTATCGGAACCCACCCCGAACGGGGTCGCTCGCCATCAGGAGAGGCGTGTCGAGATCGACGAACTCGATCTCCCCGTGTCCCACGACGAGGGCAAGCGAGCACCCCATGGCCAGTCGTGTCTCCATCATGCCACCGATCATGAGCCGCAGGCCGGCCGCTCTGGCGACCGCGGCGATGTGCAGCGCCCCGAATACACCCGACTTCATGATCTTCAGGTTGATGACGTCCGCCGCGCCCGAGCGGATCACGTCGACCGCCTCTGCCGGGGACGTGACCGACTCGTCGGCGACGAGCGGTACATCGACGGCCTTGCGCACGGCCGCCATGCCCAACAGGTCGTCACGTGCCACGGGTTGTTCGATCAGTTCGATCCGGACACCCGATTGGAGTAACCCACGGAAGAAGCGTATGGCGACGTCCGGGTGGAATCCCTGGTTGGCGTCCAGCACAAAACGGACGTCACCCAGAGCTTCGGCGATTCGACGGACGCGCTCCGTATCGGCGTCGGCGTCCAGTCCGACCTTGGTCTTGATGCGCCGGAACCCTCGAGCGTACCACTGCTCGGCCAGTTCCACCGTGCGAGCCACGGGCAGGATCGGCAGGGTGATGTCGGTCTCCGGTTGTAGGTCCGGCCGGGCGCCGCCCAGCCAGGTCCAGAGCGGAATGCCGAGTGCTCGCGTCAGTGCATCCAGCAACGCAGTTTCGATTCCGCACCGGGCTGCGGGATAATCCGGTTCCGCCGAGGCCATCCAGGCGGCCAACCGCCGACTGTGCAGGACCGACTGATCCAGCAATCCTTCGCGCAGGCGCAGGATCGCCAGGGTGGTATCGTCCCGCGTCTCGCCGGTCAACGCGGGAAACGGCGCCGCTTCGCCGATACCCTCGGTGCCGCCCTCGAGTCTCACGCGTACGAATGCGCTCTCCACGTGGTCGACGCGGCCCCGGGAAATCACGAATTCGTCATCCAGGGGGATGTCCATTGGCTGGACATCCATCCGTGCGATTCTGAAATCGGTATCGGGTTTCATGGCAACAACGTGTAACGCACTCCGGTGCGGATCCACCCGGGTGACGATCAAGGAGCGGGCCGCGAACGGGCCGGTCAAAAAGAATGTCGCCGGGGATGAGCCGACGGCTAGTCGAGGATGCGGCCGTCGGAGATGTGCAGCAGCCGGGGTGCGCGCTCGGCGATCGACTGGTCGTGGGTGATCACCATGACCGTGACGCCCTCTGCGTTGAGTTGCTCGAACAGGTCGATGATGCCGCGGCCGGACTTGGAATCCAGG
>JAUVRN010000102.1 GCA_030597645.1 Candidatus Zixiibacteriota bacterium | reverse complement strand
TTGCGGCTGGCCCGTTCGGATCCCAGTTCGGAGACCCAGTGATTCAACGTGCCCAGGGGGCAGATCCATCCGCAGAAGAAACGACCCATGAAGATCGTTGGGATCAGAATCACCAGGGACCACAGCAGGCCCTTGTAGAGCGTGCCGCTGGTCAGCAGGGTCGTCAGCGCCACGAGCGGATCGAATTGCAGCGCGATCGACACCGGGTAGGGCAGCATCACGTCGCCGCCTTCCAGCAGAGCAACGTCAGCCTCAAAAGTTGTCTTGATGATCAGCCAGAGGAAAATCAGAAAGAACAGAATCTGCGATGACCGCCGGAGCTGTATGACCGTCTGGATGGTCATGCGCTGACCTCGGCGTATCCCGCCGCCCGGTAGTCCAGGCTGCCCAGCCCCGACCGGTCGGCCAGCACCAGGTGCCCGACGTCTTCTGCTTGCAGCCCGAGGAACTCCGCGGCACGTGCATCGCCTGCCACCTGGTCGGTGGTGCAGAGCACGGTGTTCTCTGCCGACACATCATCCAGCGAACCGCCCTGTGGGCCGCCCCTCAACAGGACGCGGGTCGCATCGATCACGGTGACGGTCGGACGAACAAACGTCGCCAGATCGACGATCGATTGATCGATCTCCTGGTGCAGCCGATTGCGCCGCCCGCCCAGAATCCCGTAGAGGTTTTTCATGCCCAAGGTGCAGCCGGTGAGCGAGTGGTGCTTGACAATGGGCATGTTGATGAAGCGATCCGTTTGCACGAAGTGGCGCAGGACTGGCCATACGCCGAGCAGTTGCCCGTGCATGTTGACCTGCATGAACTCCTCATCCGCCGGCAGGATTACACGAGCACCGGCCTCTTCGGCGGCGGCGCGAATGCCCGACCGGAGAAAACACCGCCGCGGATCGTTGCAGGAGATATCGGTCACGATGACTTCCTCGGCGCCTGCCTCCCGACAGAGACGCACCATCTCTGCGACGAGAACTGGGTTGGTGTTGGCGGCCTGCTCGGCTGCCCGGTCCCAGCCGATGTTGGGCTTGATGGTGATCCGCTCGCCGGCGTGGACAAACCTTCGAATGCCCCCCACGGCATCCAACGATGCCCTCAGCGCCCGGGCCGGATCGGGATGGCGTGCCATACTGACGACAGGCAGTGCCGGATCGGTGGGCACATCGAAGATCTGTTGCTTTTGGAATACGGGAGCATGCGGCAGCCGCTGCCGGTCATAAAAGTACTGGCCGGTAGCGCCGGACACGGCAGCCAGAGCAACAGCCTGGCCGCTTCGCTTGAGGAAGTCTCTTCGTTTCACGCGGCCCCTGGTGGATGAACTGCCTCTGGTCGGAATATGCAGTTCCGACCCTCGGCGGGCCATGCCTTTGTGCCGGACGTGGCCGGCTTGCGGGCCAGTCTGCTGATCGTCCTTGGCGATAACTGCCGGGGTGCCGCGGACCTCTAGGTCTGCAGCAGGTATTGCAGCTTCACAAAGAACTGGCGCGCCCCGAGAGACGTGACCGTCAAGTCCTCCAGGATTCCGGCCTCATCGAATCGCCAGTAGTCGTAACCGGCACCCAAGAAGAACTGCGAAAATGGATTGATCCGATACGTGAGCAGTGGATCGAAGCTCCAGCGTTTGCTAAAGTCGTCGTATTCGGCGACCAGTCGCAGTGAGAAGCGTCGCGTGAACTGGTAGTTGAACCGGGCACGCGCGATGTATCCCTTGAAGAAGTAGTAGTCCTCTCTGGGGTTGTAACTCTGCGTATACCGGATACTTAGTTCGCTCTGCAGACGGCTGAGCGGACGCAGATCGATCCAGCCGTTGATGGTCGCTTGCTCGCCCATTTCCAGGGAATCCCGCGCTATGGTGTATCCGTACGCGGCGGTGGCCCCAAACGCAGCCGCGTTCCACGGGCGAGAATCAAAGTCCGCGGTGATCACCCAGATGTGGTCGAATTCCTTCCCGCCAAACCGCTCCTGACTGTACAGGTACTGCGCAAAGAGACTGGTCTGTGCGAAATTCAGCGATGTCCACGCACTGGCATTGATCCACTGGTCCTTGCGAACGCCATCGAAGTTGTATATGCGGGCGACTTCGAGACGGGGCTGCCACTCGGTCACGACGGAGCCCTGGGGGCGGAAATGGTAGCTGCCCTGCGCCTGCAGCCAGCGATCGTTGTTGCGAGGCTGAAAACCGTTTTCTGCCCGGTAGGTCGGCGTGCGCTGATAGGCGACCACGTCCACGAATGCACGGCGGCCGTTGTAGTTGATGCCCGCCAGAGCGGCGGAGCCGGAGAACGTCTCACCATCCAGGGCCGCCGTGTATTTCCCGTTGTCGAAGTAGGTCGTATGCAGATAGTCAGCCTGCAACCGGGCATGCGGTTCCTCGGTATGCGTGTATATGTACTGGCCTCGTAACTTCACGCTCTTTGCGAGTTTGAGAGCCCCGTCCACGCTGGCCAGCGTACCCGACCCGCTCCCCTCAAAACGGCGATCCGTGGCCAGGAATCGCAGGTGATTATCACGTCCAAACGACTGTCGGAACGCCACCATGTTCGTGAAGCTCTTGCCCATGCCAACGAATGCAGACTGCTCCTCCAGTGGTATTAGAACCGGACTGTGGACATCCTGTGAGGACAGAATGGATGCGCTGGTTCTATCCAGTTTCGCTGAGCCCTTGGCTGCAAAACTCGGATCGTTGACGGTGCGCGTGTACACCGCATTGAAGTTGGTGCGAAACGCATCCATCCCCTCCTGGAAGAACGGACGTCTCTCCGGATAAAACAGTGCAAAGGTGGAGTTGACGTCTACCTGCGCCGCGTCCGCCTCGATCTGACTGAAATCCGGGTTCACCGTCGCTTCGAGCGCGACATCGGAGGTAGGCGCAAAACGCCCTCCCAGTGACAACTCACTCATCACGTCACCGTTGGAGAATGACCGTCGCGGATACTGGTCATCGTTCACCGAACTGGCCTGAGTGGCCACATAGCTCCCGATGAATTCCAGCCCACGGCCCGGTTTGACCTCCTGGATGCCCTTGACGGTTCCCCACCGGCACGGCCAGCAGGACTCGCTCTGATCATAGCGGGCCCACGACATCGAGTAATGTACTTCGCGCAGGTGATGACGGTAGAAGTCAAATCGCCACTCCTGCACTTCCCTGTTCGGGAAGCGAAGACTTCGAAACGGGATGGCTGCCTCTACCTGATACCCGGAGTCCGTAATCTGCCCGGCGGACTCGAACAGAATGTCGAAGTTGCCGTCTTCTCCCCAGCCCGGCGTCCAAAGCGCGTCGTAAGGGATGCCGTAGGGGTTGAGATTAATGATGTACGCCTGCGAGGCATCTCCGTACGTGTCGAAGAAGAACCCGATGTTGTCGTCGTTGAAGATCTGCTCACGTTCGCAGTGTGATGCGCGAACGGTTCCGGGATCAGCGTAGCAGACGGCGGCGATGTATAGATGCTCGTCGTCAAACGTGATATACGCGCGGGTTCGGACCGGCGGCTGGATCTCTTCGCCGGGCGAATGTTCGCTGAAGTGCGTAGCGGGCTGAGCTCCCTGCCAGCCTGCGTCGGAGAGATCACCGTCAATCTTGATCTCTCCGGGTGCTGCGAATACGTGAAGTTCGGGGGTGAACTGAGGAGCGTAGTCTCCCTCGAGGTCATTTGCACTTGCATCCGAAGGTACCCAGGGGAGCCCCAGGCACAACACACCGCCCACAACTGCAAGCGCTACAACCGATTGTCGCATCCAGCCCCTTCCCAAGCGCGCTTCAACGGGGATGTTGCCGGGCTGGGCTCCGCCTCTGTGGCCCGCGCTGCTTGAGTCCAGGGAAGCGGTGCGGAACCGCCCGGCCCCTTTAAGACTCTGTACGCATCTAATTGAATCTGGTTTCAGGCGGAGATGCCTTGGCTGTACCCCTGGAGCGAGTGAAGATTGATCAGAATCTACTTGACGGTGCCTGCCGTCGGCGTAACCTTGGTTTCGGATTACGCTTCGATTGAGCAAGCATCTCGCGCTCCTGACCGATTCGATGGGGACGAAGATGGACATCCGGACCCCCAACGGTTTCCCACCTGATATGGCCAGTTCGTCGCTGCACGGTTAGGCGTGCAGAACCAAAACTCACACTTGCCGGGCCGGGCGAGGGAGTCACATGCTCCGCGTACCTGTAACGGCGCGCTCACTGTGGACGCTGGCCGTCGTCTCTGTCCTGCTGTGTGGTTGCTATACGGTATTCGTACATCCCAAGATAGAGCAGGAGAAGTGGGGCAAGGGCGAGATACGGGCCGCGTGTATTGACTGCCACCCCGACTACAACGTTTACCCGTACGATCCGTACGACTACTACTTCGGAGCCGATTACTTTTGGGACCATCCGCGGTATGGCTACTACTACGGTTATCCGTGCTGGTGGGAAGAGTACTACTGGGACTACTACTACTCCGCCAGCGAGGAAGAATTTTGGTACGATAACATTGCGTACGGCGAGTACGGGTACTACGACTACTACTACGACGATGATGATTGCTAGGAACGGGATCCGCATCCCTACACGGATGACGAGCCGGAGATCTTGGATGCGGCCGCGCCGGACTATCATGGTCCCATTCCCAGGCGTACGCCGAGTGACCAACTGCCCCCGGATGACGAGGCGAAGGCACAGCGCGAGAGCGAGCCGGAGCAGCGAGAAGATGACCGCACCGATACCGTTCTCATTCGAGCGGCACCGGAACTAAGCCCCGCCCCCAATACGAAGCGTTCGGCAGGTCAGCCACCGTACTCCCGCCCTACCGGTTGGTGGGGTGCCAAGCCGCCCAAGCTGCGACCGATCGCGGCAGAGGCCAAGCCGAAAACGGGAGGCGGATCCGCGAGCAAATCGAAGAGCGGCAAGAAGAGCAAATCGTCGTCATCGTCCAGCAGCGATTCGAAGGACGACGATGACGACAAGAAGGAAGACAAGAAAGAGGATAAGAAAGAAGACAAGCCCGCAGAGCCCGAGCGACGCGGCCGGCCAAAGAGGGGACCGCCATGAAGCAGGCTATTCTAGGCCTGATCCTGCTGTCCGGGTGGGACGGATCTGCGGTTGCTCAGACCTTTGATCTGATCAATGATCGTCTATACGAGCCGCTGATTGCCAGCGAGATGTCTCACAACGCGCGCTCCCTGGGGCTGGGAGGCGTCTCCGTGGCCATCGTTCATGACGGCTCTGCACTCTGGTACAATCCTGCCGCACTGGCGCGGGTACCACGCCTGGAGGTACTGGGCGGCGCCAGCCACACCGACTTAAACAGCACTTCCCTGCCTCTGGGCGTGAGACCGGTGGCCCCTCCCCCGTCTGTATCACCCAGGGCCAAGTCCATGGCGCAGGCACGAGGCGGCTCACTGTATGCCTCATTCCCGATCCGAACCTATCGCGGTGCACTCACGATCGGACTCGGCGTCGCCGTCACCAACGACCTCAACCGCATCCTCGCCGGTCGCCTCGACTTTGCGCCCGGAGACTTTGTGGACACGCTCGACGACTCTCCCGGAAACGTCATTGCCGAGCAGATAGAGGAATTCGTGTTCCATGAAGTTCAAAGCGGCCAGGTGCATGCGGTGCAAGTGGGCTTTGGCATCGCCGTATCTCCCCGCATGTCCTTTGGCGCCACCGGCGTTTATTATAACGGTACCTTGACGTTCAACAATTACACGAGGTTCTCGGGAACACGCTTTGAAGAACCCAATCCCGGCATACCGGTAACATGGGAATTCAGTACTCTCACCTCAGAGAAGATACAGGGTGGCGGGGCCCATCTGGGTTGGCTGTGGTTTCCACGTAACAACATCGGGCTCGGCTTGACCGCCAGGACACCCACGATACTAGAGGTTGACATCGAACAGTACTTCACGGAAGAGCGGGATTCGAGTGGAGCGACGGAGTACCTCGAGCCGACGACGACTCGCAAGATAACACTGCCGGGTTCCGTTACATTCGGCGGTAGCTGGCGCCTCGGCCCGTTGCTGTTGGCGGGTGACATAGCGGTCACGGATTGGTCGCAAACAGAATACAGCAAAACCGACTACGCTCTCGCAATCAACAATGCCATGAGCCAGACGTACCGCCTGGCCGGGAGCGCCGGCGCGGGCGTGGAGCTGACCATTGCGCCCATAGGGGCTGCGCTGCGGGCGGGCGTGCGGCTGGACGAACTTCCCTACGACACACAATATGTGGTCCAGGATCGGATCACGTGGTCGGGCGGCCTGGGCCTGCTGCTCCAGCGAACATGGGCTATCGATCTGGGTGTGGCACACTCAACCTATCGCGGCGGCAATCCTCTGTACGGCTTCGACGAAGGCTACGGCAAGTGGACCGTTCTCCTGACCGCGGCATTCCGTCCAGCGGGCAAGTTGTGGTAATGACAGCGACAGGGCGATCTGGTGAGTCATGGCCTCTGGTCATGAAGACGGGGTCACAATGAAGGTTTTCATGAGAACGATTCTGGTTGCGGGCAACGTCCTGCTCATGACCTGTCCGTCCGCGACAGCCCAGGAGAAGAGCACCTCCCTCCTCCGACCCTGTTGGGGGAAAGAGTGCGGCTCCTTCGTGCTGATCGAGTCCGGATTCCTGACTTCTCTCAGCAACGTAGACCATCCAGACGTCGTAGCCGATGGCACATATACGATAGATCTGGGTGGCATGACCAACGTGAGCGATCGATTTGCTGTCGGAGGCACCGCTCAGATCTCTTTTGGCTTCTTTGATGACCGCGAGGTTGTGTACCCGAGATTGAGCCTCAAGCCAAGGCTTCGATACTGGATCGATCGCCGTATCGCCGTGGATATTGCGCCCGGAATCATGTTCGTGGGTGACCCCCGCGAAGTGACCTACGGCACCCGGGACAGCAACATCGACTCACCCGCTTTCGTCACGGAATTTGGACTGACCTTTGCGGACTGGTTTACGGTGGTCACCCAACTGGAATTCCTCA
>JAUVRN010000142.1 GCA_030597645.1 Candidatus Zixiibacteriota bacterium | reverse complement strand
TAGTGCGTGCGATTGGTGGTGAAGGGCCAGGGGACAGGCACAGCGGACTCGACGCGGTGAGCACTTCGTCTGGCGGTTGTCCGTGCCTGCAGGGCCGGCGTCAGGAGTAGCACGGCCAGCACAATCTGGAGGATCCGGTAACCTCGGTGCAGCATGTGGCCTCCAAACTACGGGCCCGCGGGGATTTGGGAGGCTCGGGCCGGTTAGTGCACTGTCCCGCCCGGGGAAGAGTCCTTACGAAGATGCTGTTCGGGACCTTGTGCCCTGACTCAGGACACTGAATACAAAGATACGATACCGGACCCCGCCGGGCTATTCCCGGATTTGGGGGTCACGCGCGATTTTTCTAAGGGGAGCCTGATCCCATGTTCTCGAGATCTGAAATGGCCCTGGCGATGAGCTCAGCGGCGGGGTGCTCCGCCAGCAGCTTCATGGCCTCCCTGGCCCCCACCCAGCGCCGCTCGCGGAATGGGCGCTCCTCCCAGTCAGACTCTTCGGTGTCCACTTCGAGGAGGAAAACCTGTACGGTGAGCGTGGTCCCCCACTTGTCGTAGTCGTAGGTGCCCACCGAATCGCCGATGATACGCCCGCGCAGACCCGCCTCTTCCAGAGTCTCCTTGAGCGCGGTCTCGGTGGGTGTCTCCCCCGGATCGATCAACCCCTTGGGAATGCCCCACTTACCGGAGCGAATTCCAGTGACTAGGGCATACTCCAGCTTGCCGTTGCGCCGGCGAAATGGAATGGCGGCGGCCTGGTCCATCTCGGCGCCTCCGCTCACGTTCCGGCAAACCACTCACGCGGCACCCTCACACACACCACTTCTCCGAAGGCACAGACATCACCCTCCGATAACATCTTGCAATGCACGACCGTCTTCTTGGGTTTCACCTCGGCCATGATTGCGCGGAGCTCTACCGGCTTGTCGATGGCGGCCGGGTGTTTGTAGTCGACGTGCAGTGATCCGGTGGCGTACCAGATCACCGGATCAGATCCCATCTCACGCCCCTCGCGCCTGTAGGCGTCGGCGATAGCGGTGCAAATGCTGTGGCAATCTATGACCGTCGCGATGATGCCACCGTTGAGTATGTGGCGCGGTCCGGCCATGTGATGGGCCTGCGGTTCGAATACACAAACCGACTCGTCACCTTCCCAGTAGCTCTTGATGCGTAGTCCCAGATCGTTGTGGGGACCACAGCCAAAACAGAGGTTATGCTCCATCCCATCCTGGAAGGCTGTCTTCGCATTCGCATCATTGGTCATCGTGTAATCCTCCGGTCGTAGCCCAAGTAGATGCCACTCCAAGCGTGACGCAAGTGTGCGGGTGCTGCATCTCATTGGACGTTTGTGACGCCGATGTGATGGCAATTCTCCTGCGACTGTGGCAGGTTGGCGGACGTGATGACGACACGCCCTCTTCCATCGCTGCGATGGCTGCTGATGATCACCTCCGCCGGACTCCTGATCGGTTCTCTGACTGCGCGTTCACTACATGGAGCCCCGGAGACCGACCATCGCCTGTCCCTTGAGGACCTGATCGAGGCACGCGAGCGAGGTGATATCTCCGACGACGAATTCGAGGAGTTTGCCGGACTGCTCGAACAGGCAGCAGTTCTGGATCGCGAGGTTCGCAACGCAGTCATGCTGATCCCGGATCCCGGCGTGGCCGGCGCCTCGACCCGCCAGCTTGTTCGCATGAAGCTCCGTTACAGTTCGCTCTCGGCGCTCCGGGGAACGGTGTACCCCAGGCGGCTGCTCCAGGGCCATGCCTCAGCCGGTCCGATCTCGATGCGCATGTCCGCCGATCGCGGTGCTTCTGCGAATTGGCGCATGCGCGACGCGGGCGTGTCGCTGCGTGCAGGCCACTGGCTCGTGGATGCGGGCGCCATCGCCGTTCGCTGGACCGGCGGGCTACTGATCGGTCGAGCGCCGCAGTTCATCGATGGAGGCGGCGGCATCTGGAGGGGGATGTTGCAGCCTCACTATGCGCGGCTGACCGGTGCCCGACTGGGATGGCAGGCTGGTCGTGGTGGGCTCCAGATCATAGTGTCGCAAAGGGGGGATTCCCGGTTTCGCCACAACGTTCAGGGCGTTCAACTGAGCCTCCGGCCCCATCACATTCTCATCCAACCCGCCGTGATCCGGCAGTCACTGGAGTCCAGTGCATCGAGATCGCAGTTCGAGTCCTGGACGGGAGGTCTGCACATCGCGGCCGGCACTTCACGGCGCGGATGGGAAGTGGATGCGGCCACAGGTGCCGGTGGCCGGGCATGGCAGGCGTCACTGAGAGACAACGGCACGCATCTCGGCTGGCGAGCACGCCTGTGGCAGATCTCGCCTGCCTTCCGTCATCCGTTGCTTCACGCTCGCACTCAGTCCGACCGGGAGTACGTCTACTATCCCGAGCTTGACGTTCGAGTATCCTCCGCATCGACGGGCGAGTCGGGCGTTGAGGTCTACGTGCGCGCCGGGTCGACCCGCCGCTTCGCAGCCGGCTGGCTGAGAACGTGGCGAGAGACTCCCCTGCGCCGGGCGGCGTTGCGAACCGGAGTGGACACGCGAAACACGATGCTCGGTCTCGACTGGCGATGGAGTGGGCTCTACTACACGCGCCCGCTCGAGCATATCCGACTGCAACGGGGGGAGTCTCGCCTCGCGATCGAGCGCGGGCCGCATCGCCTGACAGCACGTGTCCGCCACAGTGACGGGCACTGGGCGCCGTTCTCTGACGGGAGCGGCCCCGTGCGAGCGCAGTGGGATGTCGATCGAGGGCGATCCAGCCGGCTGGCGCTGTCGGCGATGCTTTCCTCGTATGACCTGAACACTCCTGACCGGTGGTTCTGGACGATTCGCGTGGATCAGCAAGTGCACGTGTCCGCGATGGCGACGCTTGGCATGCACGTGCGGTGGCGCTCCTCGTACAACGACAACGACGCATCCCTGACGCTGCGCGTCGACTCAACCCTGGTACTGTGATAGCCGGACTCATGCTGGCCGTCGTGCTGTCGGAAATCCTCGCCAACGAACCGGGCGGCAGTACCACGCTGGAGTGGATCGAGCTCGAGATCCGGCAATCCACATCTCTGGCGGGATACACACTCAAGGCCGGAGCAAGAGATCTCGTATTGCCAGATCGACTCTTCGCACCCGGATTCACCGTGATCTGTCGTGATTCCGTCAGATTCGAGCAGCACTTCGGCGATTCCAGCGGCGTGTGGGGCGATGTGTCATCAGAGGACTACCCGTTGATCGAAGCCTCATTCTCCCTCACCAACAGTTCCGGTGCGGTCGAGCTGGTGTCACCCGACACGGTAGATCGCTTCCAATGGGATGGCACGGCTCCCGACGGCGTCTCCTATGAACGAATCGGTGACCGCATGTGGCAGGTAACGGCATCGTCGGTCGGCAGCACGCCCGGCAGGCGCAATCACGGAGCTCCGGTGCGAATTGACTGGGCGATCGTCGATGTCCAGGCCGACCCCGGTCCGAGCCAGGTGAGTGTCCGTGTGCTGGTGGAAAACACGGGCACGGACAGCTCTGGCAGTGCAGTGTTGTTGCGACACAGTCAGGGCTCCGTGCTGGACTCAGCGAGCGTCTCGGGACCCTCGGGCGCCCTCCACCCAGTCACGCTGTCCGGTCCCGTCGAACAGGGTTTCAACCGCCTGTCCATAGAGCTGGCCGATGACGAACGCACGGCCAACAACCACCGCGATCTGCACTTTCTCACGGGCGAATCACCCGTCCTGTTCAGTGAACTCTACGTGGTCCCGGAGGCGACCGAACCGGAATGGATCGAGATCAGGGTGACGTCCGATACCGGTCTGACCGTGTCCGGGCTACAACTGGCTGATACGCGCGATACGACACGGTTTCAGGCCGACCAGACCAGCCTGGCTCCGGACACCTACGCCATCCTCACCGAGGACTCGCTGGCGTTCACGCTCCACTTCGGAGAGGTGGGCGCACCGGTTCTCCAGGCGGACCACTGGCCAACTCTCAATAATGATGGTGACACACTGACACTCCTCCTCATGGGTGCTGTATCTGACCATGTGGGCTACCCGTCGGCTGGCAGCCGCCGCGGCGTTGCGCTGGAACGGATCGGTTCTTCTGCGGTCTGGAACTGGTCCGTTGCGCCCGGCGGCGCCACCCCGGGTGGTGACAATTCGGTAGACGTACCGTATACCGCAGACATAGAGCTCGACATTGCACCCAATCCGTTTGCGGCCGGGTACGGTGAACGGGCGACGATCGCCTACCGCGTACCGTTCGGGGCGGAGGGACAGCTCCAACTGTACGGCGGCGACGGCAGGCGCCTGCGCACGCTCTTTGACACGCGCCCGTTCGTCAGTGGCGAAGTCACGTGGGACGGGCGCGACCAGTCCGGGCAGCTTCTGCCTGTCGGAGTGTACCTGGTGTGTATGCGATTGTTCTCCCCTCGCGAGCTGGTGCGGCTTGCGCCCGTCGCCATCGGCCGTTGAGTCCGGCCATTCGCACCCTGGTCGTCTGGCTCGTACTCGCGACGCGGGTGCCGGTGCCAGTCACGGCTGCATTCGCGACGACGCGATCATTGAACGGCTTCGCAATGTACGATCCGCTGTCTCCATATCGTCAGACACAGCATGCCAACCCGGCCACGCTGACGCTGATGCGGTCGTACGTATTCGCCTCTGCGGCCCGGCCCTTTGGTCTGCATGCTCTCGATTCACGCCTGGCCGGAATAGTCGTCGGCAACGGCCGTCTCGCCGGCGCGGTGAGCCTGTCCGCGCTCGGGCAGGAGCAACTCTACCGGGAAATGGATGCATCGATCTCGGTAGCGGTGTCGCTGCTCGGTCGCGTTCACCTGGGAGCAGCGTTCCATCACCTCGACGTACAGCTCGGCGATCGCTTCAGCCCGGTGCGCGGCCAGGTGTGGGATGCAGGTATCTGGCTCACGCTGTCACCCCAGTTGGGAACGGGCCTCTCCGTGACCGACGCCGGCGCGCCCTACGTGGTGGGGCGCCCTCTCTTACATGCCCGCATGCGATTGTCGGTGAGCTACCTGCACTCGGATCGGTTGAGCCTGCAGGTCGGGGCCCAGAAGTGGATGGACGAGTGGTCCTTTGCACTCGGACAGACCATCGGTTTTGCTTCACGTCTATACCTGTCGGCCGAGCTCCAAACAGAGCCGCTGCTCCTGCGATTGAGTGCTCGCGTCGTGCTGGGGAGACTCAACCTGAGCTATACATACCGCGATCACCCTGACCTTGGGGGAGATCAGATGGTGGGCGTGGCGTTCCGAATTTCACCTCGCAGGGGCGACCTCCCTCAATAGAAGATCGAAATCTCACACACCAACATGTGAAGACAATTGCAGTTCCGGGCATGGAGGTACCCCTTTCAACGGACGGGGGTCCCTATCCGAGCTACAGTCGGCCTTGTAAGTGATGCTGTTACAGCGAGTTGCAGGACCGCCGGTCCTGCTGTGCACAGCATGGACGCCTCTGCCCGGAGGCATCCGCTTTGCTCGAATCCAGTGCGAGAGGAGAATCGAACGAGAACCATGCAGTGCTATTTCACCGGAGAGATGTTCGTCAGGCCAGGGCAGCCCATCGCCGCAGGCGTCGTCAGCTTCCAGATTCCCGATCTGGACATCACCTTTCGCGCGCAGTTCAAGGGCTCGGCCCAGGAATGTCAGTACGCCTCGCTTCTGACCCTGCTCGAATTCGTCGATCTCAATCCTCACCTCTTCAAGACCAAAACCATCGAGATCTACTCCGACAGCAAGATGGTCGTCAACCAGATCAACGACATCCAGCTCAAGATGCCGCGCGAACTGGAGCCCTACCGCGACATGGCCATGACCTATCGCCGCAAACATCCCTACAGCCTGAACCTGCTTCGGCCCGGCAACAACCCGGCGACCAACGATCT
>JAUVRN010000376.1 GCA_030597645.1 Candidatus Zixiibacteriota bacterium | reverse complement strand
CGAGCGTCAGCTCGTCCTCGACCAGGATATTCTGAAAATCGCGTCCGTCCTATTTGCTCACGCCGCGGTCGGTTCCGAGCCACAGGTGCCCGTCGCGATCCAGCGTCATGCATTTGACGTAGTTGCTGATCAATCCGTGTTCCTTGCGGATCGTTTCTACCTCACTGAACCACTCGCCATTCCGACCGTGGGTCTTGGCTACGCCCTTGTCCGTGCCGAGCCACAGATTGCCATCCTGATCCTCGATGGCGCAGGTCACCTGTTCACTGGGAAGTCCGGACTCTGCGTCATAACTGTGAAAGGCCCGTCCGTCCCAGCGACAGACACCCCCTGGTGTCGACGCGCCATCGGCGCCATGGGCCATGCTGCCCATGAGACCCATCCAGACGCTGCCGTCATGTGTCTGCATCATCCAGGTTACGTGATTGCTGCTGAGGCCGTCCTCCATTCCGTAGTTGCGGAGATCGCCGCGCCCATCGAGACGGTACACCCCCGCATCCCAGGAGCCGATCCACAGGGTACCGGTAATGTCCATCATCATGGTCTGCCCGTGCGGGATCGGGATCGAGGTCAGCGTGCTGCCGTCGTACTTGTGCAGGCCCTCCGTGGTCGCCGGCCAGAGGTTGCCCTGTCCGTCTTCGAGCATGGCCCGAACAGCCGTGTTGCCCAGCCACGATTCGGATCTGCGGGCGTGGAGGTGTTTCTGCAGTCCCTGTGTCGTGCCAAACCAGAGGGTGCCCTCGCTGTCCTCAAAAATGGTCAGCACGCCGTCGTTCACCAATCCGTTACCCCTGGTGTAGGCATGCAGTGCATGGCCTTCTACTTTGACGACACCGCGCATGGAGCCCATCCAGAGGCTTCCCCCGCGGTCCTCGAGAACGCATGTAATCGCATTGGACACGAGCCCATTGTCCACCGTATACCGTTGCTGACTCTGGATCGTGTATTTGCAGACACCGTGCTCGGTGGCGAACCAGAGATTCGCATCTCCGTCCTCCACGATCGAACGCACAAAGCCGATCGGTACCCCATCCACCTCGCTGAAGTGCTGCGTGGCTTGGCCGTCATGGCGGTAGATGCCTTTGTCGGCTCCGATCCAGACGTTGCCGCGGCCGTCCACGTGGAGCGACAGCACCCGGTCCGCGGGAATGTCGGTGCGTTCTTCGCTGGTACGATTAATGGGATCGTACGTGATGACACCCTGGTAGTCCGTGGCCAGCCACAGCATACCCGTGGCATCCTGGGCCATACCGATGATGGTGTGTTCGACTAAGGGACCCTCGGCGCGCGAGGCATCATTGTTCCAGCGATACAGGCCGGTACGCGTACCGAACCACACGTTGTTGCTTTGGTCTTCGAATAGAACATCCACCCGGTCGTTCAGGGTTGCGCTCGCCACCGGCAGCAGTCGCTGCCCTCCGTACCTGCGAACGCCCTGTGTCGTTCCGAACCAGAGATCGCCGCGGCTATCCTCCAGGATCGCCGTAAACTCCGCTGAGACATCATCGGAGGCGTCGGGTATGAGCGAGAATCGTCTGCCCTCAAAGCGAAATGCACCCCGATCCGTGGCCAGCCAGACATCGCCGTTTCGATCGGCCAGCATGCTGTTGACGGTACGTTCGGCCATTTCCAGTGAGTCGTCGAAGCACTGAAACGCCCCCTGCGCAAAGCGACAGAGTCCGCGGTCCGTGGCAAACCAGAAGCCACCGGTCTGATCGGGTAGTGTGGAGTAGATGTCGTTGCTGATCAGGCCTCTGGTGGAGTTGAAGCGCTCAAAGCGGATGCCGTCGTAACGTGTGGCGCCGCTGAATGCGGTCGTGAACCAGAGATAGCCCTGTGCATCTTCATCGATGAACCAGGTGGAGTTGCCGCTGAGGCCGTCGGCCGTTGTGTAGAGGCGCCAATCGCCTTCTCCGTGCACTGTCGCCGGGCAGGCGGCCAGGGCGCAGATGACGGCCAGGATGAGCGGCGTGCTGTACGTCGGGGATCGGAACATAGCCTAGTCCGATCCCCGCGGGTTGCCGTTCTGGCGGTATTCTTCCAGCAGGGACCGGACCCGCTCCAGCAGCTCCGCTGAGTAGAGCACGCCGGCGAACTGATCGTGTACCTGACCCGCGACCTGTTTCCACTTGAGCTGTTCGCGCTCCGGCACAGTGAGTACCTGAATGCCTCGCCCGAGGAGCGTCTTGATGCTCTCTTCATTTTCCGCACGTACCTGGGTACCCAGGCTCATGTGGTATTTCTGGGCGGTTCGCATCAGCAGTTCCTGGTGCTCGGCGCTAAGCTGGTCAAAGCGCCCTTTGTTCAGAACCGTAGCGCCCACCCCTGCGGAGAGCTTCATATCCGTCATGTAGCCTAGTTTGGGATGCCACTGTAGAGCGATGCACGCGAGGGGCGACGCGGGAATGGTCTGGATTTCGCCGGCCTCCAGAGATCCGAGTACATTCTGGATCGGCAGGAGTATGGGTTCGCCTCCCGCGCGTGCCGCAAAGGCCTTGGCAACCGGATCGAGATCCCACACCCAGAAGCGGGTACGCTGCAGGTCGGTTTGTGTGCGGACCGGCTCGACAGAAAACAGATAGACAAATCCGTAATCGCCCCAGCCGAGGAACACATAGTCGTTCCGCTCGAATTGCCGAGCCATGTGATCGGTGAGGTGTTCTCTGACGAAGTCCAGTTCGTCGTAACTGGAGAAGAGCATGGGGAGCTGCATGACGGCGAGTTCCGGGAGCAGTTCCTCCAGGCCCGGCACGGTCAGGGTGACCACGTCGTACTGGTTGTAGCGCAGCCGTTCCACCGCACTTTGTTCGTCACCTCCGCCAAAGTAGAACTGAAAGCGCAACTCACCGCCGCTCTCACGGATCAGCTCCGCATTCATGCGCTTGAAGTGGGTGCCCCAGCTGGACGCTTCGGTGACCAGTGGTGCACCCAGCTTCAGGACCTCTTCGGCGGTCGCCGGGCCGGCCGATAAGGGCAGTCCGACCACCAGAGCTATCAGGCTGTAACGGAATTTGATCATAGCCCCACTCTCACAGTACGTCTCCGCGATGAACGTTAACGTATGCGCAACGGGCGGCTAGAAGTCCGATCCGCAAGAAGATCAGGCCGCCTCGAATTCGACCGATTGAGCGCGAGCCACCGGTGCAAATCTCAGTGGATGCGCTGTCAAGATAGGTG